>NZ_JAYKTS010000031.1 GCF_037024155.1 Bacillus sp. 2205SS5-2 | reverse complement strand
ATTAATCGAGCTTCTTGAATATGCATTGAAAAAGAGCAACAAAAAGGTACAAAAACTAATCAATAGTCAACTACAACAATGGATTGCAGGCTTGCCTAACTACATCAAGGATTACCTGCCTATTTCAGTCTGCGAAAGTTGAGTGTATAAGAAAAGATCCCTATAAAAAATGCCCACAGATAGATTTCTGTGGGCTAACCAATCGATATCTTCGTGGACCATAATTTACAAAGTCCTCTACAAATCTTGTTTATACTATTGTAAGTGGAAACACCAACATTGAAAAGGAAATTAGTTTTATGCCACTCGATGATCCACAGCACTTGAGTCTTTGCCAATGATTGAAGATAATGCGAATAGTCGACTGCCTCCAAATGTTAACACAAATGCTAAACCTAATAGAGCTAAATCAAGTTCCCATCCTGCCATTTGTCCATTTCCGAAAAATCCTAATTGGAATTTGACTGTTACCATTGCCCCCATCATAACTAAACCAAGCAAGGCAGCAGAGATTTCGACAAATAATCCTAATATTAAGGAAATACCAGCTACGACTTCAATAATAGCAGTAACATACGCTAAAAATGCCGGTAATTCAAACATATCTGTAAACATCCCCACTACCATATCCATGTTCATAAACTTATCAATTCCATGCGTGAGCATAATTGCCCCTAACACAACTCGTGCTAGTAATAACCCTATTTCTGTTTTATTTGACATTTTTTTGCCCTCCTTTTATTTTGACTACAGTATTATCATAAAAGAAGAGTTTGATTAAAGATGTAAGCTAGGTTACATTCGTTTGAATTTTCAATATATATATTATTAAAATTCTTGTAAACAAGCCTGAAACAAGCTATTTAATGCTTCGGTTATATTGTATGCCTTTACAGGAGTATCCTCCACCTTCATTCGAATAGTATCAATCGACACCTCAAAGTAATTTTTCAAGATCGTTGAAGAATAGGAAGTACTTGGTCGTTGCGTTTTTTTTATATGTATAAGTTGCGAAACTTCATCAGAAATGGTTCCTCTTGTGAAATGATTCGATAACTTCTCTATATTTAACAGCGGGAATGCCTCTCTCTCTAATAACCAGAGGCAAAGAAACACAGGCTTTAATACTGTAATATACTGTTTAGCTGTCAAAAGACCTTTAGCCTGATTATTTTCTGCCATCTTCAAATAATGGTACAAACTTGGACGAAGATTAAACGCATCTTTTTCAAGCCTCCGTAATTCTCTCACAAACATTTCATTCTCCTGATAAACAATCGGTGAATGAATCCACTCCAAAAGAGTCGGATTTGATTTTTGAAACAGCTGCAGCGTCTTCCTAAGTTCCCAACCATGCATATCTATAGACTCACCGTCATTATTATCCAAAACATCCCTTTTGGGCTCAATCGACAAATACCATTCTGTGCGGTGAACGTATATAAATCGCACATCATAGTCACTTTGAAGGCCATGGTATCCCCAAGCCCGGCTACCTGTTTCGCTAGCAAAAAGAATCTTTATATCATGTTGAGCTTCCAAACGTTTGAGCTGTTGCTGAATTTGTTGCCTCATCCTCTCACCCTTTTTCAGCTAGTTGTCCTAATAGTAGAGAATCTTCTTACCATTTATTGAAAAAGTACTGTCTTAGTTTTTCCCGTTCTGATTTTGCCCCAAATCTGCTGAAATTATCATACTTTCCTATTTATAGGTCCTATTATTTAAAGATAATTCAACCAATCATGATAAGGTTCATGATGAGAAACCGCTTTTCTAAGCCACTTTCTTTTGTCAACATCTAAGTGCTTGTATGTCTCGAAAAAATCGTGGTGATCTTTCTTCCTACTCTGATTCACTTTATATAATAAAACAATTTCTGGCTGTAAGTAAGGAATACCTTTTGACGATTCTGCCCAGGCTAATTCATACGGGACGGTAATAGCTGGGTCCCTTCTAAAGACCCAGTCACCTTGGCTCGATTCACTCAAAAGGATTTCCAGTGTTTGTTCCTGCTTTATCGCATAAAGTTCATGAACAGGCAATTCAAGTCTTTCCCCTTCCCAAGCCAGTATGTTTGCTTTGTTCACTTTTAGAAATGTCCAGCCTTCCAAATGTTTTTTCAAGCTAGACTGATGATGTCGGTAAACTCCAATCTCAATGTCGCTATGAGGTCTCGTTTCTTGTCCAAGGAAAAGGTCAATCGCCCATCCACCAGCAATAAACCATGGGTGTTTGAAATCCTTCATAATGGAATAAACAGACAAACAAGGATTAAATGACACATTCTCACTCCCTGTAATTCTAAAAATATTCTATTTCAGCTTGATCATTGCACTCTAATTCTAACGAGTGGAAGGATAAAGCATATCAATTGCTTTAGATTCATTTGTGCATTTGCTAAAGAAAGGCTATCCACTTCCTTTAGAAACGGAAATTCAGCTTTATATTGTGCAGGAGTAGGATGTTTAATGGATTTGTCTATGCATTCTTGAGATTTTTTATAAGAATTGATTCTATCTGCAAGCATTTTGTTATACACCAAACGCACACATCCGAAGGTTTTTGCGAACAATATTCGTTGTTCCTTATTTGGATAGAGACGATACTTATATGCTTTCAACATTACCAACACCTACTTCCTACCTTGCTTTTCAATGGACTGTTTGATTGTTTCTATGGAAGCACCGCCCGTTGTAATCAAACAGAAGCTTCTTGACCAAAACATTTCTTTCCAAAGCTTTTTTCGAACCAAGGGATAGTCACGTTTTATCAATCGAGAACTGGCACTCTTATAAGCATTTAGAAACTTGGATAATTCACTATTAGGATGTGCCTTGAACATGACCTGTATATGGTCTTTATCGTGATTCCAATCTTCAACCGAAATATTATACGACTGGCCTATTCTCACAAAAATATCTTTTGCATAGTTTGACATACTATCATCAAATATTTGTCTACGATATTTCACTACCAATACTAGATGATAGTGCAAAAGGAAGACTGAATGTTTATTACTATCTAATTTCATTATGTTATCAACCTTTCTGTATGTACAGACTGTTTTTAACATAATTTGCCAATAGTTACAAATACTTTGGCTGACGCCAACCGAAAATTCACCTCCAACTTACTCATTGGGCTACGCCCTTCACATTCCTTGAAGTGAGAGAATTCTTTTCGGAAACCTAGTTAAAAATCGATGAAGAAAACTAAGTAGTACCGATACCGTGCGGAAAGTACATATTAGCAATAGCATGCTTTCACAAAAATTGTGACTTCTCGAACTATTCTATAAATTGTTAGATAGCGTTGCTGCGGGTATCTTTTCGTCTTTTTTTGATGAATATAAACAACAAAATGAAGAATTGTATCTAAAATCAGATGAAATAGCATCAATGTATACGAAAGAGCCTTACAAAAAAATCACAATTAACTACTTCGTCTATGAAAATTAACATACCAATTAATACGTTGACAAAAGCACTTGTCATCATGTCATTTTGTATGATAATTCAAATGCAATTATCTTATAACTAGTAAGGAAAATTAAGAGGATCAATCATGTTCGATTCGGTATGCTATTTTGTATGATTCTCCACCTATTCATAACTACTTTAAAGAAAACCACCGTTTTTTTAATTACTTCTTTATTCCTGCAACGGCCGTCCACAACTCTTCTATTCCTTGCGCCCTTTTTAAGCTAGTGATTGCTCCTTGGTGTAACCCCTCATGCCAATTGGAAAATGAAACCACTTCTTCTAAATAGTCAAATTGAGTTTCTTCACTTAACTTGAATGGTTTGACCCCTTTCTCAATCAGTCGCCCAGAAAATTTCTCCTGAAGTCTGACTGGTTGTTCCTCTAAAAGCGTTTTTAGTTCCAATAGTGTTGGAGGAGTAGTCTTCCACAAGCCAGGATTGGTATTAAACGAAAACATTTCCAAAAAGCTAGCTGGCAATTCCGGTGTCCCTCCCACAAATGAATTCATCAAATTCTCTTGTGCAACAAATATATGCCCTAGATTCCAACGAATATTATTTTTAAATCCTGCTGGTATAACTTCCGCTACTTCCTCAGTCGTGGCATCGATTACAGCAATTGTCCGCTGACGAATAAATTTCATTTGCTTAAAGATCACTTCTTCATGCATTTCTTTTCCCCCTTAGAAATCTCTCTGTATTCTAATTCGAAACAAACCAGCAATTCCCTTTATTTTTTTCGCAAAAAAGCTGCCTGTGAACGGCAGCTTTTCTCCTTATAAATATTTTCTTTGTACTTTACGCCCGTCATAGGAAAATAACATTTGCCTTGCTTCTACCATTGTTTCAATATGAACCGTTCTTCCCCATAATTGATGTACATAGGGCAGAACCTTTTCTAAGTATTTCAAATCAAGCTCAACATCTTCAAACCAATGCTTTAAATAAAGTTCTCCATTTTTTAAATAATCCCCATCATTCACTGTGATATACGGGAATCCCCCGTTCACTCTCATTCCTACAAGTTGGTCGCGTACTTCTGTCCACGTTTTATCCACAATTTTATAGTCTTTTCCTTGCTTTTGGAAAAGATACATATCTTCTCTCATTACAAGATCTTTTGTCAAATAGTTGCGTAGGAAGGATATGTCCGATTCGATTTCTCTAACCTCAAACATTTTCTCTCGACCTGAACCTGATTTAACTCCTCGCTGCTTCATTTCTTCAGTTGGATTATTGTAGCGCTCTTCAATGTCTTCAAACATCTTGATGCCTAAATAATAAGGGTTAATGCTAGTGCGCGAAGGTTGAACCACTCCAGCGTTTAGTTTGGCAAATTCAATGGATTCACTGCTAGTCAAATCCATTTCTCGTAAAATCCGCTGATGCCAATACGATGCCCACCCTTCATTCATGATCTTGGTTTCTAGCTGTGGCCAAAAGTACAGCATTTCATCTCTCATCATAGTCAAAATATCTCGTTGCCAGTCCTCTAATTCACGACTATATTGCTCAATGAAGAGCATTATATCTTTTTCAGGCTGAGGTGGGAATTTTTTCTTTCTCTTTTTTGGTTCTTCCTTCTTCCCAACATGATCTAATGACCATAAATCATCATAAGGAGATGCTTGTAGTGTGTCGGGTTCCCAGTCCTCATCATTCATTGACCAAGTAAGCTTTGAACGTATTAAAGATGGATCGATATGCTCCTCAATGGCAAGAACTGCATCTAAAAATTTCTCTACCTCCGCTTTTCCATGTAGAATTTCATACTCTCGTATCCTATCAGCTGTTGCTGCCATACTCTCCACCATTTCTCGCTTCGTATTATGAAAACGGCTATTGTTTTTAAAGAAGTCACAATGTGCAAGTACATGGGCAACAATCAGTTTATTCTGGATAAGAGAATTTGAATCCAACAAAAAGGCGTAACATGGATCTGAGTTGATTACAAGTTCGTATATTTTGCTTAAGCCTAAATCATAATGTAGCTTCATTTTATAAAACTGCTTACCAAAGCTCCAATGAGAGAATCGTGTTGGCATTCCATACGCTCCAAATGTGTAAATAATATCTGCTGGACACACTTCATATCTCATGGGATAAAAATCTAATCCAAATCCTTTAGCAATTTCTGTGATTTCACCTATTGCAAGTTGCAATTGTTTTTGTTCATCTGCTCTCACAGCATTCTCCCCCTTTATGCTCTTACCTTATGTGTATGAGCATGGACAAAGAAAAATGAGGTTGTATTTTAATTCCACGTTAAGTAACCAGATTACCTTCACTTTTTAAGCTAAACCATTGATTTTGCAATTTTACAAATTCATGTTTTGTGGTATTGAGAAAATTTATAAGAATTAGTAGGTAGAAGTAACTTCCCCCTAATTTTTTGCACCTTCTCTTAACGGCCATCTATATACGTTTAATAAGCGTCTGACTTAGTAACTTCCAACTTCCTTCAATAGGATCTTTTACAAAATAAAGTACACAATCTTGAACTATTGGTCCTTGTTCTTTTATATACATCTTTGTCTTTACATTGATTTTCTGAGTAAGAGGTGAAACCGTATCCCCCTTATTCATCTCATTCCATTGAATCAATTCAATAGTGGATACTTTTTTCATCTCTTTTTCATCAGCACCAATCAGAATGAGCTTCAACAACCTTTTATCCTCATTATTTATTCCAACTGCCAGTGCTTCTAATAGTTCCTTTGGAGAAAGAGTATATAAAAATGCTTCGAGGTGTCCACCTGCTTTTTGAACCATAAGTTGATGCGCTAAATCTGGAGTCTCCGATCCGTGAGTAGTGCTATTTAAGAAATGCACGCAGAAATGGCCTGGAAAGCCATTCTGTAGAGCTCCAGCTCCGTGTGGCATACCATGCATTGAGGCTGCGATTAATTTTCCTTGATAAGAAACAAGGACAGCACGCCTTTTCCAGCTCCAATTGTCCTGATATATATTTTTCATTATATTAGTATCTTTATGGGTTAATGGTTGGACATCGGCATGATCACTTCCAGCTCTTCTTTGTACTGAGAAGTACTTTCCACTTTCAACATCAATGATATCGAATTTAGTTCCAGTAGGTATGATTTCTGTTGCCTCTTTCCACGGTAGCATTTGGATATGCAGATTGACACTGCTACCTCTAGCGATTGGAAGTGGATAGAAATGGAGGGTTGTGAAAATTACTATAACCTTCATAAGACTTTTTCTCATCATTCAGTACTCCTATTTTTCATCTTATGTTTAGCGTTCGCAAAATTTTGCAAAACATACTGAAGAGGTAAAACTCGAGTGATTTCAATTTACATATTCATTAATCCTTTATACTTATAAGCATAACTACAGATTGCCTTTCGATAAGGCTCTTTTGGTAAACTCTATAGCTATAAACCTAAAAAACGGGTGGTAACCCTGCATTTCACCTATATTTTCATTAAAAATACTACAAAATAAACCCTTGAATCTTCTTATAGGGGAATTTACTCATTCTGCGAAAGGCTGTTTTCGCAAAAGTTGTGGCTTTTCGAATAGGAATATATCCCCTGATTTGTATGACTTAGTGCTCTTTTCCTCATGAAAACTTCTCCATTTCTAGATAAAAAGTAAGAAATCAGTCCAAAAAATCTTTCTGCCTGTTTTTTCTTTGTGTAAATAGCAACAAAGGTTACGAATAGAGCCATTAACCTATTTCACAATGACCATTGATATTCAGTTACATTCGTATTCCTACCTTCTTGTTCATGGAATTATTTCATTTAATCCACTTGGCCACAGTAAAAATATTTATTTCTCAGCAAAAGACATGATTCAAACTTCAAGCAAAGATAGCTAAAAACCATCCCCGTCATGTTTTACACTGTGGTGGTAAATGCAATGATTTTGATCATATCTGCTTAGTTCAAAGGGACTTCTACAGATTCGTTTCGGTTTCTTATTCAACCAATACAAGGAAATCCCTTCATCAAAGCGTACCCAACTTTTACAACGTTCAAATTTGCTTCTAGTACACATAATAGTATCAACCCTTCAGAAGGAGGGAGTTAAATGGATAAGGTGGATTATGACAGAGCTTTGTACTATACCCATCGATCAGAATGGGATAATTTATTAATTTTGATGGTGCGCACAAAGGACAACCTCCTCTCTAAACACATTGAGCATTTCTTGCATGCCTATAATTTCTCTAAGGACTATCAAAAAGTTGAAGGGTATTTTTATCGCCTGATGCGTTACATTGAGCATGCAAATATGCAATCAACTGCGTTTTTTCAGCCAGATGAGCAAGTCATTCTTAAAATATAGCAATAAAAAACCCTAAAGCCTTTGCTTTAGGGTTTCATAATTTTTTCTTCTTAATCATCAAAGTCATCTCTGCATACAGCTGAAGTTCTTGGACGAGTGCGTGCGCCAGTTTCTCTGGTTCTTCGAGAAGAGACTGCTTCTCATAATCAAAGCAATTTGGGTCTAAAACTAATTGTTTAGGAATTACGTTTGCATATAACCCTCTTGCAACTGTACGCATATTGGATAAACAGTTGATACCCCCTTTTCCTCCACCTGCACATGCTAGTAGAGCTATTGGCTTATGTGAAAATTCCTCGTTGCTTAAGAAATCGAGCATATTTTTCAAAGCTCCACTCATCCCACTATGATATTCAGGGGAAGCTAGAATTACTGCATCTGCCTCTCTCACTTTTTTCTTTAATTTTTTTACTATCCCTAATTGACTTTGCACTTCCTCTCCAGTGTATAGAGGCAATCCAAAATCAGCTAAATCGATTAAATCCAGATGATATTTTGACGCTAAAAATTTTGATGCGATTCGCGTTCTCCCCTTTTTTCTGGGGGTTCCATTTATTATTACAATTGTCATTATCCTCTTCCTTTGCTAGCTATTTAGACAATTCCGCGCTTGACTGCATATAGCGCTGCTTGGGTTCGATCCGAGACTTGAAGTTTGCCGAAAATATTTGAAATATGGCTCTTCACGGTTTTTTCTGTAATAAACAAACTTACTGCTATCTCTTTATTGCTTTTCCCTTTCGTTAGCTGCCCTAATACTTCTTTTTCACGAGTAGTCAGATTTTCTATTAAATTATCTGGTTTTTGTGTGGTTATTCTTGTTAAGAGTTGGGAGGTTGCTTTAGGATGAAGAGCTTTTTCTCCTTGAACAACTTGGCGTATGCAGTGGACTAATTCATCCGGCTCTATGTCCTTCAACTGATAGCCAGAAGCTCCTGCCTCTAGCGCAGGAATAACATGTTCTTGATCTGAAAAACTTGTAAGCATGATAATCGCTATTTCAGGAACTTTCAACTTTATCTCCTTCGTGGCTTCAATCCCGTCCATCAGAGGCATAATTAGGTCCATTAAAATTACGTCTGGTTTCAACTCCTGAGCCCGTTCTACTGCTTCCTGCCCATTCTGAGCCTCACCAATTATGTCAATATCCTTTTGTGTTTTCAGGAAAAAGATTAACCCTCGTCGAACGACATGATGATCATCTGCAATTAAAACCTTTATTGTCATGATTTTCTCCTCCCTACAATGGAAGTAGTACTTTTATTTCAGTCCCTTTATTCGACTCACTTATTAATTTAAAGTCTCCTTGAAAACTTTCCACACGCTCCTTCATACTTTGGATGCCTAAAGAAGGGAGGGATTGAAAAGATTCCGCGTGAAAACCTCTTCCATTATCTTTTATCGAAAGCTTCATTTCGTTCGCAGTTGATTCCAAGTAAATATGAATTTTCGTAGTTCCAGCATGTTTTTTACAGTTATTTAAGGCTTCTTGTGCAATCCTCCATAAAGCTTCTTCTATTTTCCCTGGAAGAGAAATGACCCCTTTTACCGTAAAAAGAAGCGATAAACCTAGCAAATCGCCATAGTCTTTTATTGCTTCAATTAGCCCCTTCTCTAATCCTTTTGGGCGCAATTGCCAAATCAAAGCGCGCATTTCTGATAAAGCTTGCTGCGACAACCCATGGATATCTTGAAATATTTCTTTTATTTCTTCATCTGCTGCCCGTTCTTTTCCACCTCTTGCCGTTAAAGTGAGCGAAAATAATAGCTGGTTAACCGAATCATGCAAGTCTCGAGCAAGCCGGTTTCGCTCAGCCATGACCATTATGTCCTGTTCTTTTTTATTTAACATGATCCGCTTAATAGCAGAACCGATCTGAAACGCTACTGATTCAAGTAAAGCTAACTCTTCATGGTTAAAAAAACTTTTATATGGAGCTGCTACGTTAAGCAAACCGAACGATTCCTCTCCCGACCTTAAAGGGACAGTAGCATGATATAGAATCCCCTCATGATTCAACTTTTCTGCAGAAATAGCATCTTCGACCCGTTTGCACTCCATAATATTGGAAGCTTTCTTCAGGGTACCTTTTCGATATTTACTGACACACCAGCAGTTACCTTCTTTCATCCCTAAGCAAGACTGGTCACTAAGAGCGGGAGGTAAACCGACGTGTGTCATTAGTTTATGCGTGTCTTGATTGGAAACAAAGAATATCCAGCCCGTTGTAAAAGCAGTACCATTTAAAAAACGTTGAAGTGATTGAGTGAGCATTGGTTGCATTTCTGTCTCTTCATTCAGTAATTCGGCAATTTCTTTTAACAAGAGGACATTGCTTGAATTCTCAGCTTTTTTATTCACAATTCTCACCCTTTAATTCGTATATGATTAGTATAGTCGAAATACTTCAAAAAGTTATTATACAACAGTCTGAATTTTTCTAAGACTTTTGATGGAAAGAATATAGAATCAAACTATAGAATTGAAGAATGATTTTCCAGTGCTCTTCATTTAAAACTGAATGACGATACCACTAAACTTTCACTTCGACTTCCATGAAAAAAACGAAGAGTCTATATACTCTTCGTTTTTTAGCTCATTTATGCAATTGGATATTGCTGAACCAATGGGTGTAGAACCATCTCATCAATCACCATATGCTTGGGTGCGTTAGCCATATAAGTGACAGCTGAGGCGACGTTTTCTACCTTAAGCCAGTCATGTTTATCAGAATCTCCTTGCTTAGAGCCGGCAAAAAATGTATCCACCATTCCTGGATTAATAGTCCCTACACGAATTCCATACTCACGAACTTCTTGAGCTAAAGATCCAGAAAAACCTTGGACTGCATATTTAGTCGCCGTATAGGCAGAGCCATTCGGAATGGTATATCGTGCCACATCGGAAGAGATGGTGATGATTGTACCACTTTTCTGTTCTTTCATTGTGGGCAAAACTGCTTTAGAACAAACAAATACTCCTTGAACATTCACTTCAAAAAGGTGTTTCCATTCGTCTACAGATACCTCTTCTACTTCTTTAAAAAAGCCTACTCCAGCATTATTAACTAAAATATCTACTTGACCGTATTCTTCAATAGTCTGATTTACTGCTTTATGAACCATATTTTCGTCAGCTACATTAGCCTTAATAGCTAACACATGTTCAAACCCTTGATTTTTCAGCTCGTGAGCTGCTGTGAAAATGTCATCGGAACTCCCAATTAGAGTGAGTTTCGCCCCTTGTTCTGCAAATTGACGTGCAATCTCTTTGCCAATTCCTCTTGATGCTCCGGTTACGACTGCTACTTGATTTTTCATAATAAAAATTCCTTTCATAGTAAACCAATTTATTGTTGAGAGTTTAATAATCCATCAATTTTATTCATTAATGCATTCATATACCTGTCTAACTTCTCTTCACTATCATGTAAAGATTGGCCTTTAATACTTAAATAAAATTTCACCTTAGGCTCGGTGCCAGATGGTCTCACGCAGAACCACGATCCGTCATCCAAGAAATATTTTAGTACATTAGATTTTGGTAGGAACATCGTTTCTTGTGTTGAGGCTAGCACGTTTGTGCGAAGAGAAGTGGAATAATCTTCAATCCTCGTTACTTTTGCCCCTGAAAGCTCTGTAAAGGGCTCTTGACGTAACGAACGTAAAATGGCTTGAATTTGTTCTGCTCCTTCTTTTCCTTTTAATGTTAACGATTTAAGTCCCTCTTTATAATAACCATGTTCTTTATACAACTCTAACAGTACATCATAGAGCGTTTTGTCTTGCTTTTTATAGTAGGCAGCCGCTTCTGTAGCCAATAAAACAGCTTGGATGGCATCTTTATCTCGGGCAAAGTCGCCCACTAAATAACCGTAGCTTTCTTCATATCCAAATAAGAAAGTGTGTTCACCGGATTTTTCATATTGCTTAATTTTTTCACCGATGAATTTAAAACCAGTTAACACATCTTCTGTCGGTATCCCAAAATTAAGGGCAATATCTCGACCGATTTCCGAAGTAACAATCGTTTTGAATACAATTCCATTTTCAGGAAGCGTTCCTTTTTCTTTTTTGCGACTTAATAGATAGTGAAGTAAAATGGCTCCTGTTTGGTTACCTGTTAGCAGAATGTATTCTCCGTTCGGATCTTTAACAGCTACGCCAACTCGATCGGCATCCGGGTCTGTAGCTAATAAAATATCTGCATTCATTTCTTTCCCATCACGTATAGCCAGCTCAAAGGCAGCACGTTCTTCTGGATTTGGAGAGGCAACGGTTGAAAAGTTCGCATCAGGTTCCGCTTGTTCTTTTACGATATGCACCAGCTCATAGCCTAGTGCATCTAGTCCCCGTCTCACCATCATGTTTGCTGTCCCATGAAGTGGTGTAAATATTATACGTAACTCGGCTTCTTTTGCTGCCTGCGGTGTTTCCGAAATAGAAAGTAAATGCTCAAGATAGGATTGATCTACCTCTTCGCCTATCATGTTAATTAACCCTTTTTCTTTTAATTTTTCTTCTGTGTCTACATTGATAGATAATTCATTTTTCACTTCATTAACTTTTGCTATTACTCGGTCTGCCTCGTTAGGTGGAAGTTGAGCTCCATCTTCGCCATACACTTTATACCCGTTATATTCAGGAGGATTATGACTAGCTGTCACAACAATTCCTGAAAATGCATTTAGATAGCGAAGAGCGAATGACAGCTCTGGGGTAGCACGTAAAGACTCGAATATGTAAGTTTGAATACCATGGGAGGCTAATGTTCTAGCTGCTTCCATTGAAAATTCTGGTGATTTATGACGAGAATCATATGCAATCACAACGCCACGTTTTTTTGCTTCTTCTCCGTAATCCTCGATATATCTAGCCAATCCTTCTGAAGCTTTTCGAACTGTATACAGATTCATGCGATTTGTTCCTACTCCAATTTCGCCTCTCATTCCACCTGTTCCAAACTCTAAATTTTTATAAAAAGCATCCTCTAATATTTTTTCATCCTTCATTTCTTCTAGTTCAGCTTTTAACTTCGAATCCATACCTTTAAAATCTAGCCATCTTTGATGAATTTCTTTCCAACTCATAGTCATCCTCCTTCAGAATAATAAGCTATTTTTTTATTTTGTTTCCCTTCAATAAAGCAAGAAGTGTACTGTCTATTCCAACTAATAGGTCGCAACCTTTGAAACCTTCCAAATATAGTGAAACTTATTTTATAATTTTTAATTGAAACAACCGTGCTAACACGGGCTCCCTCTTACCAGTTTGCCCTTTTCTTTAGGACCACTCTTGCTTGTGGGAAGCTCAATAAAGTCCATTTGTAAATGGGACGATAGTGACTATCACTACTATAAGACTAATTCTTGTTTTTATATCAATTTCCTTCATAAAAGCATCCCTAAAATTCGACAAAGTCCAGTTGGTAGTATACATGTGATGATTGTCTTTTTTGCTTTTGAACTTTGGAAATCCAGTGGACTTATCACGAAAGAAATTAGCGTATGCTTTGTTTAGATTCATTTGTGCATTAGCTAAAGCAAGGCAATCCACTTCCTTTAGAAACAGAAATTCAGCTTTATATTGTGCAGGAGTAGGATGTTTAATGGATTTGTCTATGCATTCTTGAGATTTTTTATAAGAATTGATTCTATCAGCAAGCATTTTGTTATACACCAATCGCACACACCCGAAGGTTTTTGCGAACAATATTCGTTGTTCCTTATTTGGATAGAGACGATACTTATATGCTTTCAACATTACCAACACCTACTTCCTACCTTGCTTTTCAATGGACTGTTTGATTGTTTCTATGGAAGCACCGCCCGTTGTAATCAAACAGAAGCTTCTTGACCAAAACGTTTCTTTCCAAAGCTTTTTACGAACCAAGGGATAGTCACGTTTTATCAATCGAGAACTGGCACTCTTATAAGCATTTAGAAACTTAGATAATTCACTACTAGGATGTGCCTTGAACATGACCTGTATATGGTCTTTATCGTGATTCCAATCTTCAACCGAAATATTATATCAATCTCAAAAATTAATTTATTATGTTCTAATCTTGCTTGATTTCTAATATCAATTTTATTGTAGCGGTATGTAATTAACGCTACAATACTAGAAATCACAATCGAAAACACAGAGATGGCTAATGTTATAGCTGTCATCAAATACATCTCCTCATCGTTAGAAATTCTCGTTTATCATACCATAAATTAGTGCTTCAATCAGCGAGAATTATTATTTTCTTCGACTATATTTGGGGTCTATTTTGTTCTCTTTCTTTAGTTTTTAGAATTTTTACACATTTTAAATTATTATAAAAATCTAAGTGTTCATTCCCTATCATAAAATCGTTTTTATTTCGTTTCATTAGCTATACGAAAAACAACTTCTCAATGAAGGGTCGTTTTGAATAGAAATTAGATGATATAATATTTCCAACTCATATAATATTGAATGAAAGGAGAAAGAGAATGAAAAAAACAAAAACCCCCTTTTTCAGAAAACTTCAATACGCTATCACTAAACCTAAAGCTTACCAACAGATGGCAACTGAGGGATTTGGTCGGGCAATTTTATATTTATTATTGTTCACTTTAACCTTTGGACTACTCAGCGCTCTTATTCAAAGTTACAGTTTCACTAAAACAATTGACGGATTTATTAACCAAATTGAAACTGATTTACCAGATTTCTCGTTAGAAAATGGACTTTTAGAAGTAGAAGGAAATGAGCCAATTGTGTTTGAAGAAGACAACACATTAATTTATATTGATGACTCAGAAGCGGCGGATGTCTCTATGATTGAATCAGAACTAGAAAATTATGATTCTGCGATCATTATATTACGAGATCGTTTTATTAATAAACAAAATCGTATCCGAACGGAGGAACTTTATTTTAGTGAAATAAGTGAATTTTCATTAGATAAGGATACGGTTTTGAATTTCCTACCATTAATTAAATGGCTAAGCGTATTAATCGGACTAGCGATTATCATTTGGTTTTTTGTCAGCAAACTGATTATGGGCTTTCTAGTTGGGCTCCTTGGTCTAATTTTAGCGGCTATTTTCAAGAGAAAAATTGCATACGGTTATTTGTATGCTATCGGCCTTTATGCTATCACAACGCCAACCCTATTAGACCTCATTGCGGATACAGTTGGGGGGAACCTCCCATGGTATGTGTTCTATCTCTTGACTGCAGTGTATTTAGGGTTGGCTATCAAGGAATGGAACAATACTGAAGGAGAAGTAATTCAAGAAGAAGTTCAATCTCAAAAAGCTTGAACCTAATTAGAGTAAGATTAATAAGAGCTATCATATGATAGCTCTTTTATGGTAAATGCAAATACCATTCGGGGGGATTGTCGCTGAATAGTTGGCCCAATAAAGCTCAAACTTGGATTTCCCCCACTTTTTTTAGTGGTTCATGTAGAATAGTTGCTCAGGATTTACTTTATGTCTAAGGTGGGAAAAGTTGCACAATCTCATCAATAAACGGCATAATAGGATGATAATTGATATTAGGAGTGAAAATAGTGAGCGTACATAAAGCAATTACCAAATTAACTACCGAGCATAATAAAATTGCGACTAAATTTGCTGATTTAGAAAAACGGCGGGAACAGTATATCGAGGAATCGGTAGCTTTATGCCAACAAAATATACCCTTTACGACAGAAAAGATAAACGCTGTTACAAACGAAATGAATGATCTTGCCCGTTCAGGCGTCGTTCCTACTCGCGAATTGGTGTCTGTTGAAATGGTAAAAGAATACGTGAATAAATTAAACTGAATTATTTCTCACCAAAGAAGTGACCCATCCATCGTCACTTCTTTTCCAATTTCTGAAGAGAACTCATGAACTTGTACAACTTTTTTAAAATGAGTTTTATTTTTTCATGTATTCTCGTAGCTTTTCACGAAAATCATCAGGTATAGGTACACTCTGTTGCTGCTTAAAATCAAAATAAACGATAACCCCTGCTCCATGAGCAATGCTTACGTTCGTTTCTGAATCATAAATGTCGTGTGTCATCGTAAAGCTCTTATTTCCAATCTGAGAAATGGTTGTTTCTATTCTTAGTGTTTGATTAAAATAACCTTGATTTAAAAAATCACACTTAGTAGATGCTAAGATAAAATTCCAAGCCTCGGTAGACACTTCAGCCCCTAACTCTTTAAATAATTGTATACGAGCTTCTTCAAAATAATTGAAATAGCAAGCGTTGTTAATATGACCAAGCGCATCCGTTTCATGAAAACGAACGGTTTGGTAAGATGTAAAACTCATGAATCCACTCCTCCAATATTATCCAATTTATTCATTGTAAAGTCTTTTCATTAAACTGCTTTACTGGCATACTTGTAAGCATTTTACTATAGATTAAATATTCTGACTACTATTCATTTAATTATTGCTCTATTTGGTGAAATAATTGAATTTCTCCCTAGAAATGATTAATATGAAGAGGAGGTGGACAAATGAACGGTTTCGAACGAAGAAAACAAATAAAGATGAAGCAAATAGAGGACGCTGCATTTAGTCTATTCATAAAGATTGGTGTTCAAAAAGTCAGTATTCAAGACATCGCGAAAAAAGCGAATGTCTCACAAGTAACCATTTACAATTATTTTGGAAGTAAAGATGACTTGCTTCTTTATGTATATAAAAACTATCTCAACCTTCGACTCCAACAATTTGAGGATATAATCGAAAGTAGAGCTTCCTACAAAGCACGGATCCATGAATTGATTTCGTTAAAGTTAGATGACATTGATGTATTTAATACGGAATCTATTGGTTCAATAATGGTGTCTCAAGGTCCGCTCGCTGAACTATTTCAGGACTATACAACAAACAAAATGATACCCATTTTCACTCGTTTTTTACAAGAAGGGAAAGAAAATGGAGTTCTTTCCCCTCTACTTTCTATTGATACTATTATTTTTTTCTTAACGGGCTTGCAAGAGGGTCTCTACAAGCAAAAAGATATATTTCTCAATCCCGATAATAAAACACAGTTTAAGAAAGAAATCTTACATTTATTGTTTTATGGCCTCGTTGGAAAAGACAGCTAGCTCGATCCCAGAAAAAATTTTATTAGGCCATTTTCACAGAGTTTGTTGCTTTTCGAACCAGTCTATTTTGGTTCAACTTTGCGTCTATTTTTGATGGAAATCAACAGTGAAATGGAGGGTTCAATCAAAAATTAGCTATAAGAGCCATTATTTATATGAGAAGAGGCTTATTTTATCATAGTTACTCACACACAAAAAACAGATTCTCACTGTATTTTTGTTCTCCTTTGTTCTCCTATGCTAACCGGAAATCGAAGAACTATTTGAAGTAACCTTCATTGCAAAGAGCCATTTTTATGGGTATTTATTTGTCGATGTGATACACTCTCGCTTCCCACGCTCCCAATGTTATACATTCACTGACCAATGAAGTCTCTTTTTCATTGCCTATTAACAATTCTGCAGTTTCAAATTCACTTGGGATAGAAACATCATGGCTTTCACCAGATACATTGCAAAGTACTAATAGCTTTTCATCTTCTAATTGACGTGTGTAGACAAACAAGGCAGGATCCTCTTCATGTAGCAATTCAAAGGAACCGTAGGGGATAATATCATATTGTTTTCGCAATTGAATTAGTTTTTGATAGTAGTAAAACACAGAATCTTCATCTTTAATAGCAGCTTCTGCATTTATTTGTGAATAATTCGGATTCACTGCAATCCATGGCGTCCCTTGCGTGAACCCACTGTGCATACTAGCATCCCATTGCATTGGTGTGCGGGCATTATCTCGACTCTTTGTATGAATAGGCTTCATTAATTCCTCGGGGTTGATCCCTTCACTTACTTTTTCTTTGTACATATTGATGGTTTCAATGTCACGGTAGTCTTCAATTGAATCGAACTGAATATTCGTCATTCCTAGCTCTTCCCCTTGGTAAATATATGGTGTTCCTTGCATCATGTGCAAAAGAGTACCTAGCATTTTTGCTGATTTCACCCGATACTCACCATCATTTCCTAGACGCGAGAGGATACGAGGTTGATCATGATTATTCCAATATAAGCTATTCCATCCTTTTCCATGTAGTTCCACTTGCCACTTCGTTAAAATTTTTTTCAACTTTACTAAATCAAATGGAATGAGGTCCCATTTGCCATTTGGACCAGAATCAATACCCATGTGTTCAAATTGGAAGACCATATTTACTTCATTTCGATTTTCTCCTGTATACAGTACGGCTTCTTCGGGCGATACACCTGGCATCTCACCGACCGTCATCACGTCATATCCTGCTATAGCTTTTTCATTCATTTCTTGCAAAAACTCATGAATTCTTGGTCCATTCATAAAATAGTTATGCCCTGATACATATCGATTCCCTCCGGGGTTAGGGGCATCTGGAAGACCTTCAACTTTCGAGATGAAATTTACCACATCCATGCGAAACCCATCAATTCCTTTGTCTAACCAAAACTTCATCATCTCATACACTTCTTCACGAAGAATAGGATTCTCCCAATTTAAATCTGGTTGTTTCTCACTAAAAATATGTAGGAAATACTCTCCAGTTTGTTCATCTAATTTCCAGGCAGACCCACTAAAGAAAGATTTCCAGTTGTTCGGTTCTTTCTCGTTTACTCCCTCTTTCCAGATGTAATAATCTCTGTATTCATTATCTTTAGATTTACGAGACTCAGCAAACCAGTTATGCTCATCAGAAGTATGATTCACAACCAAGTCCATGACAAGCTTAATTCCACGCTCATGCATTCCGGTTAGCATTTCATCCCAGTCATCTATTGTCCCAAATTCGTTCATGATATTCCGGTAATCACTGATATCATAGCCATTGTCATCATTTGGAGATTCATATACAGGCGAAAGCCAGACAACATCGACTCCTAGTTCTTTTAAATAATCTAATTTAGCAGAGATTCCTTTAATATCGCCAACTCCGTCTCCATTTGAGTCCATAAAACTACGTGGATATATTTGATACACGACAGCTTCTTTCCACCATTGTTTCATTTTTACACGTCCTTTTTCAATAGGCTGTTTTCGCAAATATTGTTGCTTTTCGTATCATTTTCTCATCTATGAACTAGCTTTGCTTCGGTCATCAATCACGAAAGGCGGAAGTGGCTGCCCTGCGGCGTTAGGCAAATGAAGAGCTCGGAGGTGATGCCTGCATCACTGGAGGGTTATTCATTTGACCCCGAGCCGCAAGCCACTGCAGCTGGATCACGAAAGGCGGAAGTGGCTGCCCTGCGGCGTTAGGCAAATGAAGAGCTCGGAGGTGATGCCTGCATCATTGAAGAGTTTTTCATTTGACCCCGAGCCGCAAGCCACTGCAGCTGGATCACGAAAGGCGGAAGTGGCTGCCCTGCGGCGTTAGGCAAATGAAGAGCTCGGAGGTGATGCCTGCATCATTGGAGAGTTTTTCATTTGACCCCGAGCCGCAAGCCACTGCAGCTGGATCACGAAAGGCGGAAGTGGCTGCCCTGCGGCGTTAGGCAAATGAAGA
This sequence comes from Bacillus sp. 2205SS5-2, assembly GCF_037024155.1. Classification (NCBI taxonomy): domain Bacteria; kingdom Bacillati; phylum Bacillota; class Bacilli; order Caryophanales; family Bacillaceae; genus Bacillus; species Bacillus spongicola. The sequence continues at coordinate 28,113 of NZ_JAYKTS010000031.1, read as the reverse complement.
GCTCGGAGATGATGCCTGCATCACTGGAGAGTTATTCATTTGACCCCGAGCCGCAAGCCACTGCAGCTGGATCCGTCTGTTTTTGATGGAAATCAACAGTGAAAGGGAGGAATTTATCAAAAACCAGATGAAATAGCCACAATGTAAACGAAAATAGCCTTTCATTAAAGATAATAAAATGCAATCGTTTGCATTTCGGTTCACAAAATGTTCATCGTTTAATATATATATTACATTTTACAAATACAATGTAAACATACTATAATTTGAAAGGATATTAAAGTGAAAACTGAAAGGACACAATAATGACAAAAAAAGCAGAAAATATTTTACTTCTTGCCTGGACGACTGCATTGTTAGCCACGATGGGGTCTCTCTATTTTTCCGAAATAAAAGGATATGAACCTTGCCAGTTATGCTGGTATCAGCGTATTCTTATGTATCCAATGTCCCTTCTACTTCTTTTAGCTCTTTGGAAAAAAGATACGAAATTTTGGCTTTATAGTTTGGCTTTATCAGGTTTAGGAATTGTTGTATCTCTCTATCACTACTTCATTCAGAAAGTCTCTTTCTTTAGTGATAGTGCCCCAGCATGTGGTAGAATTCCTTGTACAGGAGAATATATTAATTGGTTCGGATTTGTTACCATCCCTTTTCTAGCCTTTACTGCATTTAGTATTATTTTCATTTGTAGCATATGGTTAAAAAAATGGACAAAGGAGGAAATTTAATTGAAAAAAGCACTTATACTCTTCGGTGTAGTCATCGTTTTATTTATTGGCATCGCTTTGCTAAATTCTTATCAACAGTCCAAGGCGAGTGAAGGAAACATGTTCCAAAAAAACTCTCTTGAACAAGACACGATAAAGCTGCTGGATGACCCAAATTATCAAAACGTCATATTACCTAGTGAATTAAAGTCTAAACTAACAGATGGTGAGGAAACGACTGTTTACTTCTACAGTTCTTCCTGCTCGCATTGTCTAGCAACTACCCCTATTGTTGCTCCCCTTGCTGAGGATTTAGGGATTGACCTAGTACAATATAACCTTCTTGAATTTGAACAAGGTTGGAATGAGTACAATATTGAGTACACACCAACAATTGTTCAATATGTAGATGGCAAAGAAGTTGCACGAATTGTAGGGGGACAACCAGAAGTAGCCTTTGAACAGTTTTTCGATGAAGAAGTACTAAATTAATCTTCGGAGCATGAATTCGCCTAAATAGAATGGAAATTGTCTGGATCTAGAAACGAAACTAATATTACTTTTCTCCTTTCTTCCTTTTAATCTCTTATCATAAGGCTCTTTTGTATGAAAAAAGGCATATATAGGCATCGCCAAATTAGAAAGCTTGCTCTAAACATATCGGGTTTATACCATTATTGGGGTTGAAATTACTTTTTTCATGATAAGCGTTAGCGGCGTGACGTGAGCGCTGCCAACGCGTTTTTCGTATACATTGTGGCTATTGGCTATTTCGTTTATTTTTGATTAAATCTTCCCTTTTAACTGTTGATTTCCATCAAACATAAACGAAATGATGCCCGAAACAATGCTATATCTAAGGTAATAAACTGATTCGAAAAGCCTCGACTTTTGCGAAAACAGCCTTTCATAAACCTAGTTGTTTCTGTCACAAAGATAAAACAGGCAGTAAGGTTTTTCGTTTAATTTCCTATTTTTTGTCTTGAAATGAATAAATTGTAGTTAGGAAAAGAGCACGATGTAATATTAGACAAGGCTTTCACTTCTATTGAAACAGACAAAATCTTTGCGAAAACAACATATTTTTAAGAAAAAGCAGGCTAACGCCTGCTTTTTATCATAAAAAAAACCCCCAAATGAATAAGGAGTTCACGCAAGAAACTGATTTGCTGGCTTATCATATATCGTAATCGAAAAGTCTTGCATTTTTGCTTGTGAAAATTGCTGATAAGTGAAAGGAAAAAATAAATCCTTTGTTTCTAATAAAGAAACATTATGTGAAAATAAATGTTTATAATGTTTTTCTTGCTCTTCTTTATCGTGAGATTCAATAATAGAGATTAAGGTAGCGAGGCAGGACATAACAGTAAACGATTCTTTAAGTGTTCCAATATACTCTTGATTTTGATTAGAAATATGTAGGACCTTCATTTGTTTAAACTGTACAATCTCATCTTCAGAGAAAAAATTAGGAAAAATACGAATATAAAAATACCGAATAAGATTGTGGATATTCTCTTCTTGCCCCTCAGTCGACGCAGTTAGAATTTTCACTTACACCCCACCTTTTTCTTTATAATAGTCTATGAAATCAGTACCTATAGGATAACATAATATGAAAAAAGCTATCGTGGTAATTATCACCATGAAACCGTTCACTACTCTTATCCAGAATGACTAGAAAACCTACAAAGTGAGGCTTTAACATGATTACAGAAAGAAAAGGAAGCATCTTCACGATGAGTCTACCTAAAAATTGGGAACAAATAACAATTGAATATTTACTACAAAACATATGGAAAGCCCCGAAAAAGATAATTCACCAATATAGAATGGAAAAAGCCATTACAGTCAATGGTAGCCTTGTTTCTTGGAAAAATGAATTAACATCTGGAGATACGATTTCAATCGACCTTTTCAAGAAAGAGGCATTTGGCTTTATTCCAACTTTTCAATTAATTAATGTCCTTTATGAAGACGACCATCTACTTGTGATCAACAAGCCTTCTGGTATAGACACTCACCCTAATGAGCCTCAACAAAACAACACATTAGCTAACGGGGTTGCCTACCATCTGCTACAAAAAGGGGAACAATGCCGTGCTTATCCCATTCACAGGCTTGACCGGGATACATCTGGGTCCATCATTTTTGCAAAACACGCATTAAGTCAAGCGATTTTAGACCGACATTTAAGGGAGCGTAAAATCAAGCGAACTTACTTGGCACTTGTACATGGAAACCTACAGAAAATCAAAGGGACCATACAAAAAAACATAGGAAAAGACCGTCATCACCCGACTAGGCGAAGAGTTTCCGTGAATGGACAAACCGCTATTACTCACTACCAAAAAAGTAAATATATTCCAAACAAAAACCTTTCGTTGGTTGAAATTTCATTAGAAACGGGAAGAACTCATCAAATTCGCGTTCATATGAGTGACCTAGGTCATCCGCTTGCAGGTGATACCCTATACGGTGGATCAGCAATCTTCTCGCATCAAGCGCTACATGCCAAAAAAATATCATTTCAACATCCGCTAACCTTAGAAAGCATTGAATGCGAAGCAGATTTCTCTAGTAAAGAAATTTGGGGAATGGTTGACGATACTCAACGTTAAAGTGGGAAACAATTGGTAGTGCGACTAGTAACTGTGGAAATCCTATTTATTTCTAAATGTCTCTTTTCCGATACATTTTGGTTATTTCATCTGATTTTTTACTAAACTATCCATTTCACTGTTGATTTCCATAAAAAAAGACGGATCCAGCTGCAGTGGCGTGCGGTCATTCTTTAATCATGTCCCGCTTTCGAACTACACTCCTTCTTTCATTACATACTTTCGCAAATTCCAATAAATTCTTTTTCTCTTACACCAAAAAACTGGCGATTTTGTTCGCCAGTTTTTTGATTGTTTAGGTCGTATTCAAAAGGTTTTTTCTATGCAGTTTATTTTCCTTTAAAGATTATTTTTAATGGCTGCCGCTATGTTAACAGTACGCTTTGCTTGATGTCTAACTGCTGCCTCAACATTTTCAATCATGTTTCCCTGTTTATCCACTGTTACACTCGTACCATATGGGTTACCGCCCGCTCCGAAGATTGAGTCATCTGTATAACCTGGTGCTGCAATAATCGCTCCCCAGTGCATCATCGTTGTGTAAAGTGCTTGAATTGTTTGCTCTTGGCCACCGTGAGAGTTGCTCGCAGAAGACATGGCACTGACCACTTTATTCGCTAATTTCCCTTGGAACCACAGACCACCTGTTGTGTCTAAATATTGTTTCATTTGAGCAGGAAGATTTCCGAATCTAGTTGGTATTGAGAAGATATAAGCATCCGCCCACTCTAAATCATCTAATCCGGCAACCGGGACGTTTTTTGAATCTTCTATATGTTGCTTCCACTGAGGATTAGATTCAATGGCAGCTTCAGGTGCTAGTTCTTCTACACGAACCAATCTTACTTCGGCTCCGTGTTCCGTTGCCGCTTCTTCAGCCCACTTCCCAAGCTGATAATTCGTTCCTGTTGAACTGTAGTAGATAACCGCTAATTTTACATTTGACATAAAATCTCTCCCTTTATTTTTTTCTGATCAACGACCAGATATAGTAAAATCCCTACCAGATTTGATAGAGCTTGAACTCATGAATTAAGAACGCGGTAAATCAATTAACATAAAGCGAACGTCTTGCGTTGCTATCATATTGACCTCTGTTTGCATTGTAATTCGTGCGGAATCTCGGGTTTGAAGGTTTTCGCCATCAATATCTAGCTCTCCTTTAATCACAAAAATAAATGTATTTCGATCTTCTTTTTGTGAAAAAGATAGCTTTTGATTCCTATTTAAATCAGACAAATAAATGGTTAAATCTTGATGAATATGAGCAACCTGATCACCTTTATGGGCACTAGACACAACTGGTAAAAGGTTGTTTTTTAATTTCCGATAATCAAATTCCGATTTTTCGTAAGACGGAGCTAAACCACTCTTTTCAGGTAAAAACCACATTTGTAAGAAGTTAACCGCCTCTTTTTTGGAAGGATTCATTTCTGAATGAATGACTCCAGTTCCTGCCGTCATCCGTTGAATTCCGCCAAAAGATGTTACCGCAGATTCACCAGTAGAATCCTCATGTTTGAGCTGCCCTTCTAACACAATTGAGACGATTTCCATTTCTTTATGGGGATGGGAACCAAATCCTCTTAAGGGCTCGACAATATCATCATTAAGGACGCGCATTGGTCCAAAGTTCATATTGTTTGGATCATAATAATCTGCGAATGAAAAGCTAAATCGACTATGCAGCCAACCATGGTTTGCTGTGAATCTTTCGTCTGCTCGATAAATAGTTAACATTTTCCATCACCTCTCCTTGTAGTTTCCTATTTTTAACAAAACACCCTATTCTCCGCTAATGAAACGATATGAATATACATTTTTCGAACCAAAGATATAATATTTTATCTCGAATTCAAGATAATTATATAACGCTGTTTCTTCTCTGTCAAATGAAGAGCACCATTCAATATGTCACTGTACTTTCCGAACAAAATTGAGTCTAAAAAAGGTTTGGATTGTAAGGATTATTTCCCCACTACCCAAACCAAATGACATTCTTTAGCCAGAATAACACTCATGACCTTAATCTAATAGAAATCGTTCTTTATCCTCTCCGTAAAAGAATAGGCGGTGCAGCGGCCTTGTCATCGAAACGTAAAGTAATTTAATATCAAGCTCTTCTTCAACTGAAAAAGACTCCTTAATTGAAACAATCATGACCACATCAAATTCTAATCCTTTAGCTAAATATGAGGGGACGACTACAATTTTATCTTTCGGAATGCTAGCTTGTTCTTTTAAGAGCTTAATTGAGCCTTGATCGTTTTTTTCTAGCGCTATAGCTATTCTTTCACAATCTTTCATCGTTTTCCCAATGACTGCAAATGTCTGATATTCTTCTTCTCTCAATTCTTCAACTTTTTTTAATATACTATCAGCGATTTGTGATTCCTTCTTTACTTCTATAAACTCTGGTCTTTCGCCGTGACGAACAACAGGATTAACTTTTGGAAAAGGGTAGGGTAAACGTGCTAGAAGTTCATTGGCTGTTTCCATAATTTCTACGGTCGTACGATAACTTTTTTGAAGTTCCGTATAGGTAGCTCTTGGAAATATTTCCTGACACACGGCATCCCAGGAGGTCAAGCCCCGATAAGAATGAATTCCTTGCGCTAAATCCCCGACAAGAGTAAACATATCTGTTTCAAAAGCGGTTTTTAATGATTGAATCTGCAAATAACTATAATCTTGTGCTTCATCAATCACTACGTTTTTTACTTTGTATTCTTTTTCAACACCAAATAAATGCGTTTGCAAATATAGTAAAGGGGCTAAATCTTCTACTTCATAACTCTTATTGCGAATATGATTTGTCGTATAATCGCAGATTTCTTCGGCCTGATCTAGGGTTAACCTCCCTTTAGATCGTTTAATGAGCATTAAAGGATCTTGATATAATTCAGCATAATAGGTTAGAAGCTTTTTCTTTTCAAATTGCTTCATATAGCTTGTTACTGCTTTGCGTATACTTATTTTCAGAGATTTCAATCTCTCTTCTTTATTATCTAAAGCTTTTGTTACATAAGCCCGTCGTTCCTCGCTTTCCTTGCGAAATAAGGCTATTTCTATTCTGTCATCGAAGAATTTTTCAATTCGATTTAGCATAGATGATTTATTTGTTCTCACCGTGCTTTGGAGAAGCTTCTTTAATTTTTCCACCCGTTTGTAGAGAGGTAAGTAATAGTATTCCTCGATCAATAGTTTTGTGAATTTTTGTGCAGAATATAGTCGATACTTCTCAACATAAAAATCTTCCTTTGGTACAAACCTCAGATAGATTTCTTGTATATAATAATCGAGAATTTCTTTCATTAACTTTGATCCCTTGAAGCCGGATACTTTACTTGCTAGAATGTCCTCCTGTGTTGGATTTTCGAGTAAGGAAACTAATTTTTCATCAGGCATAAGTGTTAGTTTTTCTTCATTAATACATTGTAGTGTGTATTCAGAGAACGTCGTTTGCTTAACTCGGTCAACACCTAATTCAGGCAAAGCTTCAGATATATAATCAATAAATAATTTACTTGGAGCTAAAATCATCAACTGAGTTGGATCAAAAAATTGCTTGTAGTTGTAGATAAAATAGGAAATACGGTGTAAAGCGATTGTCGTTTTCCCGCTTCCAGCCGCTCCTTGAACAATGATAGGACGATTAAGATCCGCTCGAATAATTCGATTCTGTTCTTCCTGGATTGTTGTAATAATTTCAGTGAGGCGGTTACTGGAACTTTTTGCAAGAGACTCTTGTAAGAGTTCGTCCGTCGTTGTTAAGTCAATATCACGTATTTCATCTAATTGTCCTTGTTCAATCATAAATTGGCGTTTTAAGGATAAATCACCACGATATAATCCACCATCCGCGTTATATTCTACCCGTCCAATTCGACCTTCATAATAAAGGTTTGCAATCGGGGAACGCCAATCAACAATAATTTGATCTTGATTTTCTCGATGATACAAGGATGTTTTGCCAATATAATGTTTTTCGGTTTGATCTCCTCCCTCTCTTTTAAAGTCGAGCCGGGCAAAATATGGTTTATGTAATGCATTTCGTAATGATTCAAGTTCATCCTTAGATATTTCATAAAAACTAGCATTTGTGAGCAGGTCGGTATAGGCTGCAGAGGATTCAATAAAATCCACATCACCGAACGCTCGCTTCATATTTTCTTGGAACTGATTCTTGCTCGTTTCAGCCGTAGCGATAACAGCTAAAAGGTAGCGCTTGGTAAATTCGAGTCGATCCCATTCTTTCGTAAAATCAGGATGTAAAGGTGTTTGATCGGTCATTTTTTTCTCCTTTCCATTAGTTTCAGCCGCAATGGAGAAAGTTGACGATTGAGGTTTGTTTTAAGTGCAGAAGATTATATTATCAGAAAAATAAGAACTGTTCAATCTTTTCCTTGAAGTGTATATATTTTTTCAATCTCTCTTATCTTTTTATACTGACATTAACTATTTTGGAATTAGACATAGTTAAAATAATTGAAACTTCTATTCATCATATTTTGAGTTTGAAGGGATGGAATTTTGTGGATAGTATTCGTACTTTTGAATCAATAATGTATAGATGGAGATAAAAGCACGATTTTTTATTAGGTATGAAAAAGTGTCTAAAGGACTTCCTAACGCTTTTCCATACCTTGTGGGGTTATCGAACGTTTCTTTATGAAACGGAACACTCAATATTTTTTCTGTAGCATCTGGTACTTTTGCCCCCATTTCTTTTCTTTTTAGCAGGTTACGTATTTTTGTTAGGATCTTTTCGGATACTTTGTTGCTGTAGCATAAAAAAAGGATGGAAACAATAATTTCATTCCTCATTCCGTGTTAAAAATGATGCGAAAAGATGCCCGAAGTCAATCTTCATCACGAATTGAGAGCTAATTCGAAAAGCCACAAACTTTGCGAGAACATCCTTCTGTTAAGAGTGCAATGTTTGTCTTACTTTTAATTCATAGGCCTCCTTGTGCCCTCTGAGCCGGTTGATAAGCTTAACCACCCAAAAAATAGTGGATGATACTATAAGAAAGTCTAAAATAGCATGTAAAATAAGACCCATTAAAATTTGGTGAGCGCAAATAGGAATATACAAACGCTCGATTTGGACTCCACCGATGATCACTCCAAGCAAGGGCATCATAATATTTTTTACTAAAGGTTCCACACTCTTACTAAAATCCGATCCAATTATCACCGCAATAGCTAGGTCAAACATGTTACCATTCATTGCAAATTGCTTAAATTCCTTCCACATAATCCCCTCTCCCATATGCATTATTCTATAAAACATATGGAAAGGATGACAAGCTTGTTCGAAAATCCTACTACCTAAGGATCCTTAAAATATATAATGCCTTAATATTGAAAACAATAATAATAAAGCAACCACAAACATCACAATTCCTAAGATTTTTTCCTCTTTATTTCCAAACATCTAAATACCTCCAAAAGAATAATTTTTCTAGGCTGTTCTCGTATGCATTGTTGCGTTTGATCCATCACTTTAGGTCAAATATCTACTTTTGCAGATACTCTCTTCAAATAATTACGAAGAGATGACCCGAAACCAAGCCATGTCACAGTTTAAAGGCTAGTATGAAAAGCAACTAACTTTGCGAAAACAGCCTTAATAAATCGGTTTCACACTAGTTTTTTCCGGGATGCGGAATTAATGCACTACGGTTCTGCTATCTACTTCAGTGCAAACTATTTTACGGAAATTTTTATCGTTTTTTCAACGTTTTCCTATTGATTTATATCCAATCGTCTGCCCATTTTTGGACCTCATCAAGAACAGGGCGAAGAGACTCACCTTTTTCAGTTAGTTCATATTGTATTTTTATTGGTACTTCTAAGGTAACCGTTCGATTGATAATTTTCTTTTCTTCTAACTCTTTCAGCCGATCGGATAAGACTTTTTCACTAATTAGTGGAATTTTATCATTAATATCTTTAAAACGGAACGGTCCGGAGAATAATACTCTTATGAGGAGACCATTCCACCTCTTCCCTAGTAACGTAAATGCTTCCTCATATTTAGGGCAAACACAAGGCTTTTGCATTGAAACACACTTCCTTCAGTCGTTTTTCTTGATGTTACAGCTTATATGTATTATAGTAAACAACGAAATCACTTACGTAAAGTAAGTAACTTACTTTTTATTAGTAAAATACATCCAGCCAAAGAGAAGGAGGATACATCAATGACCAATTTTTTTGATGTAGCAGAAGAAAGACGTTCTACAAAAGTGTACGACCCTAATACGCAAATCCCAAGAGATGAACTGAAAGAGATTCTTGAATTAACAGGGAAGGCACCATCTGCTTGGAACTTACAACACTGGAAATTTATGATTTTCGATCAAAAAGACCTTCAAGAGAAAATATTACCAATTGCCTACAACCAACAACAAGTGGTCGATGCTTCTGCAGTTATTGCCGTACTAGGTGATTTGGAAGCAAATAAAAATGTGGATGATGTCTTTGATCCCGCTGTTGCAGCTGGTGCTATGTCACCAGAAATTAAAGAGGCCCTAAATCAACAAATTCAAGGTGCTTATCAAAGTGACCAATACGCTCGTGATGCGGCTTTCTCTAATGCCTCATTAGCAGCTATGCAACTAATGTTAACAGCAAAAGCTAAAGGTTGGGATACTTGTCCAATCGGTGGATTTGATCCCAATCAACTTGTGAAAGAGTTCAATATTTCTGATCGTTATGTCCCTGTGATGCTGATGACTATTGGCAAACCACTTCAAGAGGCACGTAAAGCCAATCGCTTAGATTTAGAAAGAATTGTCGAATTCGTTTAAATAAAAAGAGTACACTCCTTTATTACGGAGTGTACTCTTTTCGTATGGCTCTTTTCTTGATTCAGCTGCAGTGGCTTGCGGCTCGGGCATTTGTCAGCCCACTACTTGAAGCAGGCTTCACTGCGTGTTCTGACAGATGCCTGCCGTCCCTGAGCAGCCACTTCCGCTTTTCTTGATCCAGCTGCAGTGGCTAGGGACTCGGGCATTTGTCAGCCCACTACGTGAAGCAGGCTTCACTGCGTGTTCTGACAGATGCCTGCCGTCCCTGAGCAGCCACTTCCGCTTTTCTTGATCCAGCTGCAGTGGCTTGCGGCTCGGGGTCAAATGAATAACTCTCCAGTGATGCAGGCATCACCTCCGAGCTCTTCATTTGCCTGACGCCGCAGGACAGCCACTTCCGCTTTTCTTGATCCAGCTGCAGTGGCTTGCGGCTCGGGGTCAAATGAATAACTCTCCAGTGATGCAGGCATCACCTCCGAGCTCTTCATTTGCCTGACGCCGCAGGACAGCCACTTCCGCTTTACGTAAATGATGCCCGAAACAAAGCTAGTTCATAGATGATAAACTGATTCGAAAAGCAACTAACTTAGCGAAAATAGCCTTTTATAAACATCGTTGCTCCTACAACAATGAAAAAACAGGCAGTAAGGTTTTTTCGAGCAAAGTCTTAGTTTTCATTTAGAAATCAAAAATTTTTCGTTAGGAAACGATTTACACTAATCAAGGACTTTATTCCTATCCGAAAAACCACATTTTTTGCGAGAACAACCTTTTATTATCTAATCATTTAGATTAATTCTGTTGTGCATTTGAAATTTGAGGAAATGTATGCAAGCTCATCAAAGTTTTTTGGTCCTCTTTTCCACTGAACATTCATGTTATTCTACACCTTCGCACTTTATTTTCAACAATTCCATCGCTACAGTTCTAATCAATTTCGGGAGTACTTCAAATGTATATGGTTTATATACGCGCTCAGTCCATTTATGTCCATCCTTTCCATATACACCTAAGTTAATCGATGGAATATTTAGTTCTTTAATTTTTTGAGTAGGGAGTGGATACAATACATCCATCATTGGCATATTTTTTTTAAATGCTTGAATATCCTTTTCAGATCCAGGAATAGATAGAAAGCTTCCATCGGCCAAATAGGGGAAAAATCGTTTTAGAACAAATTTTTCGTCATAATGGTCCGAAAGTTGTTCTAGCGTATCCTCCAATACCTTTTTTACTTTGCTTCCAAATTCATTGTCTTTATCCAAATAATTATGTGGAAGATAAGGAGGGGCATAAAACAAAATCACTCGAGGTGATCTATCTGGGTCGCATTGTTGTAAGGCTTCAACTAGTTGGAAAGCTAATTCTCGTTCATCTTTCCCTTGTTCATGATTAAGACGGTAAGCTACTTCCATTACTGCATCTACATCTACACCCTTAGATGTTAACTCCTCAATAAATTCATTCAACGTTACAACATGAACACTCCAATTAAGATCTGTTTCCGGGAAACCTTGCTTCTGGCGAAAAACTTCAAATCTTTCCTTAGCTACTTTTTCATACGTTGTGCAGATAAAAGACGTTCTCCATTTTAAATCATTCAAGATTTCACTTGCGGCTTTCTCATAAACAAAATAATTAAAATACAGTTTTGCACTCACAGGTGTTTGAACATTGTATTCTTCTTTTGTTTCTTTCAGATATAAACAGGTTGGTGGGAGAATAAACTCTCCATCGATTTTCTCTGTTAACGCTAAATTGTGATTAATTTCTGATATGATATTAGCGGCAATATGAGTGGGGTCTATGCTTTGTAAAACATCTCCTACATGTGCCTCGCGCCCATATATATAGAAACAAGGTAACACTTTCCCTGCCGCTCCGGTGTATATATATTTTTGTGTGTCTCCTTCATACATGGGTGAAATAAAGTCGTTATTTAGTCCTGCTATAAACTTGGTTCCGTTTTGTTTCATTTCATATAACTCGTGGATTGCACTCAGTACCCCTCGATGTTGACTCTCTTCATCCGCATTAAATAAAAACAACACATCTCCATTAAGCTTTTCTTTTTGCTCACTAAAATGGAGCAAATTTACGAGATGAACAGCAATTCCACTTTGCATATCTAATGCCCCACGTCCAAAGAGCCATTTCCCTGACATTGCTTCCAACTTTAATCCTTCATCCCCATCGAAATCGACAAAAAACTTTTGCAAAAATTCTGGATGATGAGCCATATCTTGCAAAGAACCATAATCCTCTGTTCCAACTGTATCGATATGGGCATGAAATAAAATGGTTTTTCTTGTTTTCCCTTTCACTCGAGCAAAAATATTCTTTCGCCCAAAAGGATCAGCAGGTATGTTTTGGGCCCACACTTCCATTGGATGTTCTTTAAAATACGGAAAAGATCCAATGAGTTGTTGAATAAAGAGCGCTTTGTCTGTTTCGCCTACTGTACTATTGTAGCTTTTTAGTGAAACTAACGTTCGTGTTAGAAATTCTACTTGCTCTGACTCCAATTTTCCAGTTAAATGTTGAAACATGCTCCCCCCGCCTTTCAAACGAAATTAATTTGCTTCATCCAATATAGAACATAAGGACAAACTATTAATAACCAGTAGCAGACGATAACTGAATTGAGACGCTTTTTTCCTCGTCACAATGCTTAGCATATGAACTCAATGAGATGGCGATAAGGGCTTAGTCCAAATACTCTTCTAGAAATTATCATTGCATTTTACTATAAAAACGAATATTATTGTAAATGCACTAAAAAATGTTCGTGTTTAGGAGGTTCTTATGTTTAAATTAAATAAAAATCACACGACAGCAAAAACAGAAGTACTTGCTGGTGTCACCACCTTTTTAACAATGGCTTATATTGTGATTATTAACCCGATCATTCTTGCAGATGCAGGCGTTCCATTTCAGGCTGTGTTCATGGCGACGATCATTTCTGCTGTCATCGGCACATTATGGATGGGACTAGCAGCGAATTATCCGATTGCCATTGCCCCGGGTATGGGACTTAATGCATATTTTACTTATTCTGTTGTACTAGCCAATGACGATATTACGTACGAGATTGCTTTTGCTGCTGTCTTTTTTGCCGGTCTATTGTTTGTGCTATTGTCGCTGACAACACTACGTGAAAAATTAATTGAAGCGATACCTGACAATTTAAAATATGGTATTTCAGCTGGAATCGGTCTATTTATTGCTTTTATAGGGTTAAGGTTAACAAACATTATTGTTGCTGACCCTAACAACTTAGTTCGTTTAGGAGATTTACATGACTCATCTGTTATTTTAACACTCATCGGCTTGGCCGCAACGTTAATCTTAATGGTCTTGAGAGTGAATGGTGCTTTATTTATTGGAATGATACTCACTTCAATTATTGCATACTTTACAGGAGATCTTTCCTTTAATAATGGTTTTGTTGCTGCTCCTTCTATGCCTGAACTTCTCATAACCAACCCTATTTCTGCCATCGGTGATGTGTTTAGTCATGGATTATATGCCGTCGTTTTTTCATTCTTACTGGTAACGATATTTGATACAACTGGAACGATGGTTGGAGTCGCTCAACAAGCAGGATTAATGAAAGGGAAATCACTCCCTCGTGCCCGTCAAGCTCTATTGGCGGATTCTATGGCCACTACAGTTGGCGCAATGTTCGGCACAAGTCCTACAACAGCTTACATTGAATCTTCATCTGGAGTCGCTGCAGGAGGAAGAACAGGATTAACGTCGGTTACAGTTGCAGGATTGTTTGTTCTAGCAGCTTTCTTTAGTCCTTTGGTAGGCTCACTCTCTGGTATCGCTGCGATTACTGCGCCAGCCTTGATTATTGTCGGTAGCTTAATGATGGGAAGTATGGCAAAAATCAACTGGAATGACCTTGATGAGGCTTTTCCTGCGTTTATTATCATCCTTAGCATGCCACTTACTTCTAGCATTGCAACTGGAATTGCGTTTGGATTTATTTCCTATCCAATTCTTAAAGTTGTCAAAGGACAGTGGCGAATCGTTCATCCTTTAGTATATGTGTTTGCCCTCTTATTCTTGATTCAACTCATTTATTTACCTCATTAAAACTGAAAAAGAGCTCACCCAATTGGGTGAGCTCTTTTTTACTATTTACACCATAAAAAACGTGAATTTATGAACAACAGATGACAATTAATAATTATTTGCAGTTGCAAACCCTTTCATGTGATAATTGTCACACATGAACACCTGAAATTCTGATATTCTCTAATTGTGAAGTAAGTCACATATAAGTTTTTACTATTATTCAAACTAAAAGGGTGATTGAAATGATTAATAAAAATAAAGTAGCCTTAATTGGAACTGGCTTTGTTGGCTCAAGCTATGCATTTGCTATGTTAAATCAAGGCGTCGCACAAGAAATGGTTCTTATCGATGTAAATAAAGAAAAAGCAGATGGTGATGCTCGTGATTTAAGTCATGGTTTGGCTTTTGCTTCACCGATGAAAATATATGCAGGTACTTATGAAGATTGCTCTGATGCCGATTTAGTCGTTATTACAGCTGGAGCAAGTCAACAACCTGGCGAAACTCGTTTAGATTTAGTGGATAAAAACATTAAGATATTTAAATCTATCGTTTCAGAAGTCATGAAGAGCGGATTTGACGGCATTTTCTTAATTGCCACCAACCCTGTTGACATTTTAACTTACGCTACTTGGAAGTTTTCAGGATTACCTAAAGAAAGAGTGATTGGGTCTGGAACTATTTTAGACACTGCACGACTTAGATATTTATTAGGAGACTATTTCAAAGTAGATACGCGAAATGTCCATGCCTATATCATGGGGGAGCATGGAGATACAGAATTTCCAGTTTGGAGCCACGCTCGAGTTGGAGTTAGTCCCTTAACTGAACAAGTGGAGCAAACTCCTGATCAATTAATGGCAGATCTAGATGATATCTTTATTAACGTTCGCGATGCAGCATACCACATTATTGAGAGAAAAGGTGCCACCTATTATGGGATTGCTATGGGCTTAGTTCGTATCACTAAAGCCATTCTCCATAATGAAAACTGTATTTTAACAGTCTCTGCTCTTCTAGAAGGTCAATATGACGAAGAAGATTTATATATCGGAGTGCCGGCCGTTATTAACCGGGACGGAATACAAAAAGTCATTGAATTATCGCTCAGTGAAGATGAAAAGAAAAAATTCAAGCATTCTTCACACGTATTAAAAGACATTCTAAAAAAATCATTTTAACTTTAGCATCTTTCTCAATCTTAGCTACTATACAAAAAAACAATAGTCCTAAAATGTTTTTTTGAGTCAAAATAGCAACAGACTTATCGAACCGTTTAACATATTATATATCATTACGATTGGTAAAGGAAAACGCTCAGATAAAAAATCTCTGAGCGTTTTTTTATAGTCTCATATTCTATTTCGTTGGATTCTCACCATATTGGTTCAACCCAGGCATCACGATTTACATCACCCTATCAGGTAGGATTTCGTCAGCCGAACTGTTACGGTTACACCCCACGACTATTAGCCCCGAGTTTATTAACACGCTTCTCTTTACTAAACAACGTGCTATTCGACGCAGGGGGAGCCTTTCAGAGGGCTACCTCCTCGTTCTACTCCTCTATCATAACCCTTCAGTGTTAGAAACCTAAAACTGCCATACCTTTAGTGAAATCGTGTGACCACATTCCATTTTAGCAGGGAACGTTTCGCACCAACTAAAACCCCCATTTATGGAGTGTACTTGAATACATTTTTAATAAAGGCTGCTTTCGTAAACTTTGTTGCTTTTCGAACCAGTCTATAAACGTTGATATAGCTTTGTTTCGGGCATCATTTACGAAACGCGGAAGTGGCTGTCAAGGGACGGCAGGCATCTGACAGAACACGCAGTGAGCTGACAAATGCCCCCAGTCCCTAGCCACTACAGCTTGATCAGTCTGTTTTGACGGAAATCAACAGTGAAAAAGACGATTTAATCAAAATCAGATGAAATAGCCACAATGTATACGAAACGAGCTTTAATAATAGTAAAATTATTTTAAGTCCTTCTTATTTAGATAAAATGGTTTTCCCTCTTCCAACTTAGTAAGTTTATTACCAGAAATAATATGAGTGATACTTGAGTCGTTTTTGTATGTAATCGTAATTCTGTAGTCTTTGGAATTAGAAACATTACTATTAAGAGGGATTACATAAAATATTTCAACATCATTCACTTCATAAAAAATTGCATCTACTGATTTGCTTTGTGTGCTAACTTTAATATTAGCGATATTCAGGTCTTTAATTACTCCTAATAATGTAGGATTGATATTCTGATCTTCACTTAATAATTGAAATGAAAGAATGAAATCGTTGGTTGCTGGCACATCTTGACTAGTATGTCCACCGCCGCCTAACCATTTATAGCCTGTAAGAGAATTGCTTACCATGTCAACAAAGTACATATTGTTCTTACCATCATTCACATTTCCAACTGAATAAATCATGATTCCGTTATCCGTTTTAATGGTATCAATCACTTCAATGTTATCCACTATACCGCCCCTGACCTCTCGAATAGCATCTATGGACTGCCCACTCCTAAATAATATTACAAATATAATGCCTGTAATAAGTATTGTAGTTAGAATAAATATCTTTTTCATGTTCCTACCTCCGAAGTATTTACCTTTTTACTTTATTTTTAAGGCTCTTTTCGTATACATTGTGGCTATTTTGAACTTCTGTCAAGAAAATGGACAATAAAAAATGAGATTTAATTTTCCTACTTTCCTACCGCACTTCGTTTGGTGGGGCATTAGAAAGAATCAATCCAAGACCATGATTGATCCTTTCTAACGCCAAATGGCTATATTATGAGATTGATTCTAGGATCGAAAGTTGATACTCTCGCTCAAAGTTATTTGGCGGCAAATATCCCAGCTTAGAATGCTTCCTCTTCTCATTGTACCTACTTGTAATATAATGATTGATAACCCTCATCGCTTCTTCTTTTGTTTGAAATCTACGCCGATAGATAAGCTCTTTCTTTATGGTCGCGTGGAACGATTCGATGCAAGCGTTATCATATGGATCTCCTTTTCGACTCATACTAATTTTAGCCCCACTCTGAGTTAATTCCTCTACGTATTCATTAGAACAATATTGGGAGCCACGGTCAGAATGATGGATCAATCCCTTACCTGGTCGTCTCGTTGTTTGAGCCATTCGCAATGCTTCTAAAACAAGTTCTTTTTTCATTGAAATTCCTTGGCTCCATCCAACAATTTTTCGTGAAAACAAGTCCATAATGGAAGCAAGATACACCTATCCCTTCAATGTTCGGATATATGTAATATCAGCTACCCAAACCGTATTTGGAATATCTACATCGATCTGTCTCTTCACTAAATTAGGATAGATCGTTAAATCATGATCTGAGTCTGTAGTAACAACGTATTTCTCTAATGGAGTCGCTCTCAACCCTATTTCCTGCATATACCGAGCTACGGTTTTTTGGGAGACTTGGTAGCCCCACTCAATTAAATCATCATATACTCTTGGGCTACCGTAAGTTCCTTGACTCTCATGAAAAGACTTACAAATTTTTTGTTTCAGTTCCTTTTTCTTCTTTTCTTTTTCTGTCTCTTCCTGAGTTTGTCGATCGACCCATTTATAGTAACCGCTTGTTGATGCCTCCAGTACCTTGCACATCTTCACCACAGTATGTTCATCTTTGTGGAGATGGATAAATTCATACTTTACTCCTGCTTTTTCGTGAAGATGTGCATCGCCTTTTTTAAAATTTCATTCTCCTCTTGAAGAGATTTTAATTCTTTTTCATGCTGTTTCTTCAATTTGTTTAGGTCTGAAGGAGTAATATACTCAACAGATTTGTCAGCATTTTTCGCCTCTTTTAACTTTTTTACCCATCGCATAATAGTCGAGTAAGGGATCTCTAACTCATAGGCTAGTTCTGTCACTTTCCTACCTTCTTCAACGACCATCTTAGCTACATACTCTCGATATTCGTTCGAGTGATGATTACTCATGTGAACACGTCCTTTTTAATGATAATTATTGTGCAACGGATTATCATTTTTATGTGTCCACTTTTAAGACTAACTTTAATTTCATCTGATTTTGACTAAATCCTCCATTTCACTGTTGATTTCTATCAAAAACAAACGAAATGATGCCCAAAACAATGCTATATCATAGATAATAAACCGATACGAAAAGCCACAATCTTTGCGAAAACAGCCATTTTTTAAAATAAATTGTTCAATTAAACTGCCTCTTTAATGTTATAAGTGCTTAATTATTCTTCAAGATAAGCCCTCCTTAATTGAATAAGAAAAAACTCACAAATATTTAATTAACTCTATGTCAGCGTGATTTTCAACACCGTCTTCATCGTCTCCAAAAATCCCATATATTGTATTAAGTCCAAGCTTGATCCAAAACCTAAGAGCTACCCTATTTTTATTTCATCATTTGCCCGCACTTCACTATTTTTAATCCGTTTCAACACGCTTAACAATTCAGTAACCACTTCTTGTCCCAGTCCTTGTTTGTGATACTTTTTGTCAATATACAGGTAGTTAATATTGAATGTTCCAGACATTGGATATCTGTAATCTTTAGTAAGAAACCCAACAATGCGGCCAGTTTCCTTCATTCCTATAACTTGAATTACAAATTGGGCTCTGGTTCCATTAGACGGTAAGTCACCAACGGTAAAACAATGATATACATACGCTTTATCTAAGCTATCGACATCCCATTGGTGAACAAAACTCCCTTGGTCATATAACTTATGAACAGTTTGAATTTCTTCTCCAGTTAGGTCTTTAATTGTGAACCTTTTGTCTCCCACCCGCTTGGTATCCTCTTGTTCAACACCACTTAATCAACTCCAGTATTCTCTAACTCTGTAACCTATTTATTCAACAAATGCTACCTAATAGCTTAAACCACCATACCTAATCATACGCTATGCTACCGTTTGCTTAACATATCCTATTTCAATAAAGGCATTAATGATGAGGTGGTTAACTCTTCGCTTTCTATAACAATTGCGGTTAATCTAGTATCGGTTTTGGTTTCGTGCCACTCGTCTTTCTCCCAAAATACTGCTTCGCCACTATGTACTTTAATGAATTCACCTGTTTCACCTTTAACCAATCCTTCTCCGTTAACAATTAACAGAAGCTGAGCTACTACTGCTTGATGATAACCGATTACTCCATTTGGATCTAAGTGAATACATCCTATATGAGCTGTTTTTTGAGTTTGGGTAATATGCGACATTATAAAATCGGAATTAAATTTCTTGATTTTCTTACCTGTTTCTTTTGTAAATTGATAAATTTCCATTTAGTACCCCCAAATAGTTTCTTGTTCACTGCCATTCTTTTGTAAGTCTTAATTCCGTCATCCTACCCGTTAGTTTAAGAACAATCCTTCACATACTCAATATTTATTTTAGCATAAAATTACAATTCCTCATTTGGTTTATCAAAATCAACATAGCAAATAGAATGACAGTTAACTCTTAATTAGCACGTTGTTAATGACTGTTATTATTATGTTTATTTGGTTTGCAATTTTGTATGCTACTTCAAAGGTTAAGATCCAATGATTGCTGCTATATAAGGGGAAAAGAAGAGACAAAATTATAAGTGATTTAGTTTGATAATTAAAGTGCTATTTCATATTTTGTGTTCCAAAACCGAACTCGTTTGAAAAAAGTGGGCTGATTTTTTCTTGTAGACGTAAAAGTACTGTCCACTGTAAAGGTCTGAGCCACTTTGTGATGCAGCCTTCACTCCGTGATCTGGCATTTGCCCGCCGCTGCTGATCGACCCGGCTCCGCTTTTCAATGTTGTCTAGCTTCACCGGGTAGCAGCTATGGGACTAATAACGCTCCACTTCGAAGGTCAGGACCTTCTACGTGAACCAACATTTGCCCGCCGCTGCTGATCGACCCAGCTCCGCTTTTCAATGTTGTCTAGCTTCACCGGGTAGCAGCTATGGGACTAATAACGCTCCACTTCGAAGGTCAGGACCTTCTACGTGAACCAACATTTGCCCGCCGCTGCTGATCGACCCAGCTCCGCTTTTCAATGTTGGATAGGCACTTATTTGTTCATTTTACATACGTATAAAGTGACTAACTTTGAAAGGGGTAATGATATGTACGATCCAAGACAATTTTCACCATTTCCCATGTTCCCACCAGGTAATCAGCCTCCAAATGCACCTGGCTTTCCCTCAAGCCCGTTTCCCGGAGGTGGGCAAGGTCCTGGTACACCCGGTTTTCCCTCAAGCCCATTTCCTGGAGGCGGGCAAGGTCCTGGTACACCTGGTTTCCCATCAGGAGGAGCAGATCAACCACCTGGTCCACCCCCGTCGACAATTCCAATGGAGCAGCAATCGGTTGGTGTGAGTGCGGTCGACCCAGGAGCCATTAAAGGATGTAAATATCGCTATACCTATGTTTGGTTAAATTCAGGTCGTTCCTTCTGGTATTATCCCACATATATCGGAAGAAGAAGTATGAGTGGATATCGCTGGAATGGCTATATGTGGATGTATTATGGGGTTGATTTGAGAAGAGTTCGCTCATTTACATGCTTGTAAAGGAGGCTCATAACGGTGTATTCGTATCCCCTTCAACAGAGACAAACTAAAATATTTAAAGGCAAAGAAACGATCCAAGTAACTGGTAGTTTTACAATAAAGGTTGAGCCTGATGCTGCTATTGCTTTCATGGGGGTCTTAACATCCAATAAAGAATTACAAGTAGCACAGCAAGAAAACTCAGTAATTGCACAACGTATTCTACATTCTCTCTATAAAAACGGGATCGAGGAGAAGGACATCCAAACGTCTACTTATCAGATTTATCCGCAATATGATTATGTGGACGGAAAACAACTATTCAAAGGGTATGATGTTCGACAAGTCTTTCGAGTGCAAATAACTGATCTAAACCAAGTAGGAAAAATCATTGACGATGCAGTCAATAGCGGCGCGAATATTGTAGAACGAATTGAATTTTCACTTTTGGATATCCGAGTTCCTTACCTAAAAGCACTTGCCAAAGCGTACGATGTAGCTTACGAAAAGGCCAAGATTTTAGCCCAGTCATCAGGACAGACACTTCAACCTTCACCCATCAATATTAAAGAGATTCCTGATATGAGTTCACCGCAACCCACTGGTAAGGTGTTAGCTTATAGCACAGAAAGCTCAACCCCCATCGCAACTGGTCAAATTGGTGTTGTCGCAAGAGTACAAGTAGATTATTTATTCAGTTAAACTTCTATTAGCTATCAATTACTTTTATAAGAACTTCGAGCATGTGAAATGTTGTGGATGACTCTATTCGCATTCATTGTCGCTCCTGACCTTCTGAAAGCCGACGAATAGATTGATTTCCTTTACAAGGAGGAATGTTCTGCATCTTTTCATATACATTGTGGCTATTTCATCTAGTTATTGATTACACCCTCCATTTCACTGTTGGTTATCATCCAATATAGCCGAAATGATGACCGAAACAAAACTAAATCAACGTTTATAGACTGGTTTGAAAATCAACAAACTTTGCAAAACAGTCTTTCGTGATGGCTCTTTTGGTATACTTTATTGCTCTAGCATATAAAAACGGATGGAAACACATTTTTCTTTTCTCATTTCGAGTTAAAAACAATGCGAAAAGATGCCCGAAATCATTCTTCATCACGAAATAAGAACTAATTCGAAAACAGCCTTCGAAATAAAATACCAAGAGGGCCTATTTTCTAATGTTTATCTGATCCGGTAAACATTAATTTTTGTGAAATCACCTTGTGAATTATGCACCTTTTAAGGAGAAAAAAATAGAAATAGAGAGCAGCAATCCGCTCTCTTTTTTATTCATACGTTCTCCTCATACCATTTGCACTAACAGGAAGTGAAAAGCGAAAAACCGATCCGTTTTCATTGCTAGTTAGCAATGACAATGATCCACGTTGTGCATTGGCTAAAAGTTCACTAAAACTTAGCCCTAATCCTAATCCCCGAATCTTGTTTTTTTTCCGTTTTCCACGATAAAATCGCTCAAAAATATACGGTTGTTCTTGGACAGGAATTCCTTCTCCCATATCTTTCACTTCAAAAATTGCTTCCTCACCTTCTGTAAGAAGCCGGATGATAATTTCACCACCCAAAGGCATTGCGTGAACACTGTTGTTGATTAAGTTTGTCAATATTTGGTGGACACGAAGCTCGTCTCCAAACGCTACCACCTCCCCTATTTGATCTATGGTGAAGGTAATACCTTTTCCTCTATACATGATTCTCCACTGTTTTACCCATTCTGCAATTAGAGTAGGGAGATGAAGTTTATGTGTATCGACCGTCATCACACCTGATGAAAATGTATTAAAATCAAGTAAATCTTCAATCATTCGCTGCAATTTTTCCGTTTCTTTATAACTCATCATGACAAACTCAGCTTTTTCCTCTTCTTCTACCACCTCATCCTGAATAGCTTGAAGTAAAGCACTGATCGCTGTTACAGGCGTTTTTAATTCGTGTGTCACACCAGCCAATAGTTCTTTGCGAAGTGTTTCAAGTGCCTGAAGTTTTACAGACATTTCATTAAACGATAAAATGAGATCTGAAATTTCTTTCTCTTTTACGTTTTGATGTTCTACAGAAGACGGGTAATGACCTTCTTTCATCTCCATAGCTGATTTAGCAACATCTGCTATCGGTGCTACTAGACGTTTCGTTAATAAATAAATGACGCCCCATCCTAATAGTGCCATTAATAATAACGCACCTAAAACGAAGCGAAATTGCTCGAAAAACTTTATCATAGAAGGTGACGAATTGAGGACAACGACTGATCCCACAGCTTCATCTTCTACTATTAAGGGTACGCTAATAAAGTATATTTTCCTTTCCGTAGGCAGATTGACTTCCTCTATATAGGTGTCCTTTCGAACGGGTAAATTTGAAATGGTCGCAAGGATTTCCTTAGAAGCTGTACGCTTCATTTTCACAAGTGGAATGATTTTCTCATTTTCACCTTTGAGAAAAACCGTGATAGAATCTGAAGAGTTAAAAATTCGAACTCTCTCTTCAATCAGTTTCGGTATAAAAGGAGTGTACTGTATACGACCCGAATCATCTACCAAACGATCCGCTATTTCTTCCGCTAAAAGGGTAGATAAATCCAGCTGATTTACCACTGCATTTCGATGAACAATATATCCGGAAAAAAGTCCTAATCCTATGATACCCACCACAAGAGTCAACAAATAGCGAGTTGTCCAGTAGCGCAACAATGGAATTTTCTCATTTTTTTTAGTAAACACAGAACTGATAGCCTACCCCTCTTATCGTTTTGATTTCACCTTCACTCTTGCTCCAACCTACTAATGATTTTCGTATCCGCTTTATGGCTAAATCAACTGCACGATCACTCCCCTCGTAATCCATCCCCCATACGCGGTCTATTAATTGCTCTCTCGTAAAGACCTGTGATGAATGCTCAATTAGAAATAGCAATAGACTAGTATCTTTAGGCGTTAACTCCAGGCGTTCATTAGATAAAAACAACTGACGAGATTGAAAATCTACTTTTAATGCTCCAAAAAGTCCTAAGTGATCGTCACTGAGTGCCTTAGCTCTTCGTAAAATAGCCTGAACACGCGCAACCACTTCCTCTGCCACAAACGGCTTTGTAATATAATCATCTGCACCTTGAGAGAACCCTTTTAATTTATACTCCGTATCCGATAATGCTGTTAACATAATCACTGGACAACTACTTATCGTTCTCACATATTTAAGTACGTCAAATCCATCAGCACCCGTCATCATGATATCGAGCAAGATAACATTTGGCTGAAAGATGGAGAAACGCTGAATCGCTTCCTTCCCACTAGAAGCGATTTCCACCTCAAATTCTGCTTTTTTAAGATACGCGGCTAATACTCTTGCAATGGTTGCTTCATCCTCTACAATCATGATTTTCCTCATTTCAACCACCCTTATTACGTTCTTCTCTCCATTATAACTTAGCTTGATACTTATCTAACTCCCGAAATTTTATTCTTTCTTACGTTTGAAAAAAGCTGACTTTAACAAAAGTCAGCTTCACTAGTTATTCTAGATGATGAGGCCATCCACAATTTTTGTCTTTTCGAAAAAAATTTGCTTCTTTTAAAGCTTCAGGATGACTCTCTTTTATTTCTACCCATAATTGCTTCGCCGTTTTCCCTTCTGTTGCAAGTTCTAATGATTGAGCAAGTTTAAAAACTGTCTCTTGAAATACCTCATGACCAATTTCTTTTATTTTTTTTCCTTTAGTTTCAATCCCTAATCTCTCTGCTTCTTTATATAAAAGAGATTTCCTTACTTCTTTCTCAATCTCTTTGATCTCTTTATTATCTGTCTCAATACCCAATTTAGTAGCTTTTGATAGGAGTCTAACTTCGTGTACTTCAATAGCCAATTGCTTTATCTCTTTTCCTTCTGTTTCAATTCCAAGCTCTTTTGCTTCTTCTAACAGCTTAGCATTGAAGACCTTCTTGGCTATGTCCCGTTTCTCGAGTCCTTCCGTTTCAATGCCATATTTAGCAGCTTCTTTTTGTAATTTTTCTTGAAACTTCTCCTCATTAACGGGATGAATGTGGTTCTTAAAAAATGTTTGAGTGGATTCCTCCATCCTTAAAGTCTCTTCTACATTTGTACTGATTGCATAAGTTTGAACACTTGGGATCATACAGAAAAATAGTATTGTAGTTACCATTTTAAGACTCTTTTTCAACATATTCCTCGTCCTTTCGCTTCTAGAAGTATACTCTTTGAATATGTCAGCGGAATGTCAATCGAGAACTTAATTTCTCATGAGGGCTACTCTATAAGGAAAGATTTCCGCTGTCATTATACCTTTTTTGACGGCGGGATCATTTTTCATCATCATTTTGGCATCCGTCATGCTGTTAGCTTCAAATATTACTAACCCAAACGTAGTTTCATCCATTTGCAAAGTTCTTCCCGCCAGGATCAATTGACCGTCTTGTTGCATTTTTTTGAGAGTATGAAAATGTTCTTCCACTATTTCTTGATCGCTCTCTTTCCACTGATCCTCCTTTAATAGTCTTGGAATAAGTTTTAAAACATATACAAATTGTTGTTTCTCTGTCATCAATATTCTCTCCTTTTAACTTTAGACAAATACCTATCAATATACGTTACACTCATGCTGAAATATTTTATCAGGAGTGTGTAAGAAGAACGATTTACTACACTATGTATAGGTCTTTGTCCTTTTTCATATTCATTGTTTCTCTTGATTTTACTAGGTATTGGAATTCTTTATTCTGATAATAATTTTTCCAATAAGACAAGTAGACACCTCGAAATTAATCTTTTTAACGGGATATATCCTTCTGTGAAAAACAACATTCTTTGTGATCACAGTGTTTTCATTTGAATCCTTGAATGAGAAATTCGATTTCAAGAAAAACTATGCAGAGGAACTGTGATGGAGGAGGACCACTATTGAAAAGTCAAAGTAACCAAACAAATGGATCTATGCATGGAAATCATGAAGTATATAATCTTCATGAAATACTCTCTGGGTTAATTAATATTGTAGATTTTTTAACCATTGCAAGAGAATTCGTACAATTAAATGAATTAAAGATCCTTGTTAATCACCAACATCAGTACATTTTGTCGCATTATCACGCCATTGTCACCATGCTTGAACAACAACAAACTACAATGATCAATACAAAATACGAACGGTTGAACAAGGGATCAGTAGTGTTCGGTGAGACATCAGCTATCCCGAAATTTCCTGTTAAAGAATTTGCAGAAATAAACGATGAGAAATTTTCAGGACAAATGCTTGGCTTGATGAAATCAATGAGTTCATTATTAACAGTGTCTACACTTGAAATAGCTAATCCTACGTTTAGAACCTTATTAGCTCAAAGTGTGCCAGATTACATTGATATGGCCTATGACCTCTTTTTGTTTCAAAATCAACATAATTTTTATCCTGTAACCGTCAACATAGATACTGTTCAGGCTCTTGTAAAAAACTATTCTTCAATCCCCTCCTCCCAATTAAAGTAAATGAAAAGCTTGCCTACATGGCGAGCTTTTCATTCTGTAATATGAGAAAAAGAATTCCTGTATAAAAAAATAAAACCACACACCAATACCTAATTATCTCCATTTATTCCTTCTGTTAAAGATAGAAAGCGACTTCTTGGTATATTCGAAAAAAACATATACTTCTAATCAAGCTGGACAAGGGTAAAACCCATTGCGAAAAGAAAGCAATAAATGAACAGTATGGTCATCTTCTTTCAATATTACAATTATTCTACTCTTAGGTAGTCTCTTTAAGTCAGCATGTTTTCTCATGTGATAGGGATTGTGTAAGGACAGAGTGAACAATATGTGTTGGCGAGTTTTCAAATAGTGATACATATTGAAATAATGTATTCTTTGGAAAAAGATTTCCCCTTATTTCTGAAACACTGTAACCAGCTTTATATTGTGAGGCTATATTGTAAGATAATTCTTCTAAGTAGTGCAGCTTCCGAATCAAATCTTTCCGTCCATTTTTCAGTTCTCCTCGGTGAGAACAATAAATATCCTTAAATGAATACTTTAACAATTCATTCAGAGAAGCCATAATCTGTGGAATCGATTCAAATTTAAACATACTGAGAGGACTATGATGTAAATACAAATCGCCGGTGAAACAAATTTGCTTTTCTTCATCTACTAAACAGATGTGGTCGTCCGCATGACCCGGAGTATGAACAACCTGAAAAGAGTAATTTTCCGAGTGTATTACATTTGGAAGTTCAAATGGTGAAAAAGATGGTCTATTCCCCCAAAAAAAAGCTCGATAAATTGGGAGTGAGGTCTTTTTTTCACAGAGCTCTTTCCCATTCGGATGTATATAAATCGGTTTTTGTAAATGGTCTTGAATCCATTTGGCATTACCAGTGTGGTCTTCATGATGGTGAGTTAGAATCACTTTTTCAATAGAGTGTTCCTTAAAAATAGGAATTAATTTTTTTCTAGCTGAAATTGGACCTGTGTCAATTAGCAAGTTGTCCACAAGAAATGTGCAGATTTTCATCTTCACTCCTACGGATCGAATCATTACAGGAAATATTTGAATACTCATGTGACCTCCCCTTCCTCCATATATTTTATACTTATATTGTAAGGGAAGGATTTTTTTTCTACAACTCTTCATTATATATTAACGTAATTCCTCGACTTGGATTTTTGATTTGATTATGGGTTAAGTAACCAGAGTGGCTTCCTTTTTTCCTACATTTCGGACATTTGATCACTTCAAGTTTTAATAGTTCATCATTTGAGAAAAGACGCTCCGCAATACAGACTCTACATTTGGACTTCCTAACGAAACCGACTGTTAAGTATGGAATCATTTACGAAAAGCGGAAGTGGCTACCCTGAGTCCCTAGCCACTACAGCTGAACCCGTCTATTTTTGATGGAAATCAAAAGTGAAATGGGCGATTTAATCAAAATTAGATGAAATAGCCACAATGTATACGAAAAGAGCCTTCAATTAAAAAATCTTTATATTTTGTGTTTTTGATTAACATATTCATGATGCTTAGCTATCTCTCTTTCTCTAACAATGTATTATTTTTTCTCTGATGTTATTCCCGATTTTCCCTTTGCTAAACCCATAACAAAAAAACTACTCTTTATTAAAGTCTCTTTTCAAATGGCTTTTTTTATACGAAAATGGGTTTTGATGCTGATTTTGACACAAAAAAGCACCCTCCCTAAAATGGAATGACCATTTTTAAAGATTGGCTATGGCACCATTACTTGATTTAAGCTGGTTTTGATTTTTGGATATCTACCTCATAGCC
>NZ_JAYKTS010000030.1 GCF_037024155.1 Bacillus sp. 2205SS5-2 | reverse complement strand
GTCTGGGCCGTGTCTCAGTCCCAGTGTGGCCGATCACCCTCTCAGGTCGGCTACGCATCGTGGCCTTGGTGAGCCGTTACCTCACCAACTAGCTAATGCGCCGCGGGCCCATCTATAAGTGATAGCCGAAGCCATCTTTCAACACCTCGCCATGAAGCAAAATGAATTATCCGGTATTAGCTCCGGTTTCCCGGAGTTATCCCAGTCTTAAAGGTAGGTTGCCCACGTGTTACTCACCCGTCCGCCGCTAACAATAAGGAGCAAGCTCCTTATTGTTCGCTCGACTTGCATGTATTAGGCACGCCGCCAGCGTTCGTCCTGAGCCAGGATCAAACTCTCCATAAAAGTTAAGTTTGACTTGCTCATAAAACATTTTTGTAAGAATCAAGTTCTTACGTTTAAATTAACGTTGACGTTTCGTCTTTTCAGTTTTCAAAGTTCAATCAAAAATTGGAGCGGGTGATGAGAATCGAACTCACATCATCAGCTTGGAAGGCTGAGGTTTTACCACTAAACTACACCCGCATTTATTAAAAGAAGATGGTCGGGAAGACAGGATTCGAACCTGCGACCCCTTGGTCCCAAACCAAGTGCTCTACCAAGCTGAGCTACTTCCCGTTAGTTTTAACATTACCGTCATAGCATGTTGTAGAGCTTTTTGATGGTACTAATGGCGCGCCCGAGAGGAGTCGAACCCCTAACCTTTTGATCCGTAGTCAAACGCTCTATCCAATTGAGCTACGGGCGCATATTAAAGTGAAATATCTTGGTGCGGCCGAGAGGAGTCGAACCTCCACGGGGTTATCCCCCACTAGGCCCTCAACCTAGCGCGTCTGCCATTCCGCCACGACCGCGTCATAAGCAATGAAGCAACAAGTATTAATCATATCTTCAACTCATTGTTTTGTCAATACTTTTTTAAAAAAGAAAACAATGCGGGTGAAGGGAGTCGAACCCCCACGCCTTGCGGCGCTAGATCCTAAGTCTAGTGCGTCTGCCAATTCCGCCACACCCGCTTAATATGATATTAGATTTTCCGCTTCGCATTCCGATCAAACCTACATGGTGAGATCTTCTACTTTGCAAAAATCTTTGGTGAGCCATGAAGGATTCGAACCTTCGACCCTCTGATTAAAAGTCAGATGCTCTACCAACTGAGCTAATGGCTCGTTATGGCTGGGCTAGCTGGATTCGAACCGGCGCATGACGGAATCAAAATCCGTTGCCTTACCGCTTGGCTATAGCCCACTGTTAACGAATATTACTTCACCGTCTCTCAACAGCGACAAGAACTATCTTAACACATTGTCTCGATGTTAGTCAACGCTTATTTCAAAAAAAATTCACACCAGATTTTCAGAGATTCAATGACATCCATCTCTTCTACCACAGGCATACTATCTTTCTATACCCCAATACAAGCTACGAGAAAATTAGGCTTCCTCAACACTAGATGACCCGTACGGGAATCGAACCCGTGATACCGCCGTGAAAGGGCGGTGTCTTAACCGCTTGACCAACGGGCCAAAATAAAAAAAGACCTGGCGGAGAAGGAGGGATTTGAACCCTCGCGCCGCTTGCGCGACCTACACCCTTAGCAGGGGCGCCTCTTCAGCCACTTGAGTACTTCCCCAAATAAAAATGGCTCCGCAGGCAAGATTCGAACTTGCGACCGATCGGTTAACAGCCGATAGCTCTACCACTGAGCTACTGCGGAATAGTCTAATGTTTGACATCAACAATGTAGATTATATGAAATTTCATATAATCTGTCAAGCCATACAAAATGAAAAATTGATAAATCACTTTTTTCCTAAAAATACAATACTCCCCTTACAACGCCCACAGACATACTTGGTTGTATTCATTTTTTTCTTACGATAATAATTTAGTCCGCATTTTTCACACCGATACCGATATTCCACTTTCCTTTCAGAACGATTATATGAAGGAAGAACAGCACAATGCCTCGGAGCATCAACTTTTTTCATTAGAGATTTAAAATCTTGGTCCTTGTGCCTATATCCTTTCCCCTCAAGATGTAAGTGATAGTGACATAACTCATGCTTAATGATACCGATTAATTCCTTATGACCTAACTCATCATAATACTTCCTATTTAGCTCAATATGATGTTCCCTTAATAAGTAGCGTCCACCTGTTGTTCTTAGCCTCAAGTTGAAATACGCTTTATGTTTAAACGGCTTCCCAAACAAATCAATCGATATTTTTTCTACCGTTTTTTGAAGTTCCTCATTTCTCATCGGAATTCTGCCCTTTCTCTTAGAACATGACAAGCTATTATAGCATAAAATAAGATAAATCTGTCTAACTGACTTCAGTTAAGGAGGTATCTCAATGCCGAATTGGCTTCAAAACCAAATGAAACGAGCCTTCCTCGAAAAAGACCACTACCAAATTAAATTATTGAATCAATGTTGGTTTTTTTACAGAAAAAAACACCGCTCATAAGCAGTGTTTTCACAGAATTCATTTCTCTATTGGAGAAAGCATCGTTAATGACACTCTTCCTTTTTGTACATCGATACTTTCCACCCATACGGTCACAACATCACCCAGAGATACGACATCTAGAGGGTGTTTAACGAAGCCTCTTTTTAACTTTGAAATATGCACAAGCCCATCTTGTTTAACACCTATATCAACGAATGCTCCAAAGTCTACAACATTACGAACAGTTCCCTGCAATTCCATTCCTGTTAGCAAATCTTCCATTTTCAAGACATCTTTTTTCAATAACGGTTGCGGCAAGTCATCTCGCGGGTCTCTACCCGGTTGAACAAGAGACTCCCTTATGTCTAGTAATGTTAACTCTCCTATATCTAGCTTTTCGCCTTTTTCCATCAAATTCACGGTTCCTAATGCTTCACGAAGTTTTTGACTACCTAACATGGAGGACGAGAGCTTAAGGTCTTGCAATAAGTCTTTTACTTTTTTATAGTTTTCAGGGTGGATTGATGTATTATCAAGCGGTTCTTCTCCTTCTAAAATACGTAAAAACCCAATACATTGCTCATACGTCTTCGCACCTAGTCTTGGAATGGTTTTCAGTTCCTTCCTACTCGCAAAACGTCCCTCTTCTTCTCTTTTCTTCACAATATTGTTGGCTACGGTTTTTGATAAGCCCGCTACATACTGAAGCAATGATGATGAAGCTGTATTTACATTAACCCCTACTCGATTTACTGCTGTTTCCACAACAAAATTTAAAGACTCATTTAGTTTTTTTTGCGAAACATCGTGCTGGTATTGACCTACTCCTACCGATTTGGGATCAATTTTCACCAATTCTGCGAGAGGATCCTGTAATCTTCTTGCTATTGAAACAGCACTTCTCTCTTCTACTTGTAAATGTGGGAATTCCTCGCGAGCTAATTCTGATGCCGAGTATACACTGGCTCCCGCCTCATTGACAATCAAGTACGAAACATTTGAAGAAACAGCCTTTAATAGGTCCACAATAAATTGTTCTGTTTCTCTGGACGCTGTTCCGTTTCCGATAGCGACAATTTCCACATTAAAAGCCTTCAGCATATCCGCAACTTTTCTTTCGGCATCCTCTCTCTTAGGTTTTGGCGGGTGCGGATAAATCACATCAATGGCTAGTACTTTTCCTGTATCATCTACAACAGCTAACTTACAGCCTGTTCGATAGGCTGGATCTACACCTAACACTATTTTTCCTTTTAGTGGAGGTTGAAGCAATAGATTCTTTAGGTTTTCCGAAAAAATATGTATCGCTTGGTCTTCGGCTTTCTCGGTCAGTTCATTCCGAATCTCACGTTCAATTGACGGTTGTATCAGACGCTTGTATGAATCTTCAATGGCTTCCGAGATAATAGTTACAGATGTTGAGTTTTCCGTTTTTATTACCTGTCTCTTAAGATAGGATAGAATCACATCGACGGGGGGCTGAACAACAACCTTAAGGATCTCTTCTTTTTCTCCACGATTCATCGCAAGAATACGGTGTGGAACAATCTTTAAAATTGGCTCCTCGTATTGATAGTACATTTCAAATACTTTTTTCTCATCCTTCTCTTCATTTTTCGAGGAGGCTAAGACAATTCCTCTTCGAAACGTTTCTTTTCTGATCCACTCTCGGTAACTTGCCGTATCAGACACTTTTTCAGCGATTATGTCTTTCGATCCATTAATAACATCTTGAACGTGAGAAATCTCTTTTTCTTCAGAAAGATAGACTTGCGCTTCCTTCTCAATTGATACGGTTGGGAAGTTTAGCAACCAATCCGCAAAAGGTTCTAGCCCTTTTTCTTTTGCAACAGTCGCTTTTGTTCTTCGCTTTTGTTTATACGGTCGGTAAATATCCTCAATTAGTTGTAATTTATCGGCGAACTGAATACTTTGTGCCAGCTTCTCCGTAAGTTTTCCCTGTTCTTCTATCAACCGAAGTACTTCTGTTTTTCTTTGCTCTAAATTTAGTAAGTATGTATGTCTATCCATTATTGATCGAATTTGCACTTCATCGAGAGCATCTGTCATTTCTTTTCGATACCTTGCAATGAATGGCACTGTATTTCCTTCAGATAAAAGTGAAATTACATTACTCACTTGCTTTTTTTGAAGACCTAGTTCATTTTTGATTTTCTGTATTAATTCTACATTTTTTTCTTTTAGTTCAACACTCATGATTATAGTCCCCCTATATTTTTCAGTACCTTTTCAAAGTCAAACTATTAGTAGCACTCATCTTTCTACTCAAACATTATTCCCTAATTATGATTCAGATAAAGCACAGGTAAGAGAAACCATCTTGTTCAACTTATTAACATAAAGAAAAAGCAAGAATCTCCCTCTAAAAAGCAGATTCAACACAGCCACTTAAAGACCACCGCGAAAGGATGAAACAAAACCCCAATGAAAGTTTCACCCCATTTTACCACACCCCCTAGCCACTGGAGGATTATTCATTTGCCCCCGAGTCCCTAGCCACTGCAGCTGGATCACGTAAAGCGGAAGTGGCTCGCCCAGCAGCGGCGGGCAAATGTTATCCAACAGAGAAGGTCCTGACCTTTGGAGTTGGATGTTATTTGTCCCATAGCTGCTAGCCACTGCAGCTAGATCAAAAAAGCGAAAATCACTGCTAAAAAAACTCAAAAATTAAACAATAAAATCTAGACTCAAGTAAATTTCTTCTCAAATCTGGTTTTATTCTCTCAAAAATGGCTATTTCCTCAAATTTTATCGCTTTTCGTACCCAATCTATAAACGAGAATATAGCTTGATTTCCAGGCATCCTTTCGTCTATTTTGATAAAAACTCACAGTGAAATGGAGGATCCAATCAAAAATGACACAAATTAAGCACACCCTATACGAGAAGATCCTTAAAAAAACAAAAAGCCCACCCTCAAGAGAGCAAGCTTCCAATGATGAACGTAGAATCATCTGAAATATCTGTTTGTAACTCGAGAATATCCTCCGAAATCGATAATAGATTATCTCGATTATTCATCAACGCTTTAATTCCCATGACTTGAATTCCATCTGAATGCATTAAAAATTTTGATTTATCTTCATAACGAAACCGTTGAGTCTTAAATTTTTGCGGTCTCCCTGATAAATAACCTGTTACCGGTAATGGATAAGTTAGCTTCCCTTGAGGTGAATAGAGGTAAAAACGAATATTCCCTACACAGCTATATTCAAAGGTTTTCTCTACAAAATCAACCTTAAGTATCGCAACAGCTGCGCCCCGCTTATGAACCATTTTCTTATTGGACTCTTTCATTAATTCATCAACAGAATGGGCGTGATTTTCCTCTACATAAGTAATAACCGCATTCGACGATTCATAGGCGTACTCACCACTACCAAGTCCATCCGCTAATACACATATAAAATAGTCTTTTGTCTCTTTAAAGAAATAACTGTCCCCACAAAAAACATTCTCATTTTTAGAAGATTGCTGAACATGAACATCAACACTTGAATGTACTAAAGCCATTATAGCATTCTCTCCGTAGTTTCCGACTCAGATGTTATCGCTTCTCTGAGCTTTTTAATCGCTCTTCTTTGCAATCTAGATATATGCATTTGGGAAATCCCTAACTTTTCTCCCGCTTCTTTTTGGCTGAGGTTCTCCAAATAAGTATATTGCACAATAAGTTTTTCACGTTCACTCAAAACATGAAGTACTTTTTCTAACACTAAACGTTGATCTGTTTTTTCATACCCTTCGTCCATACTTCCGACAATATCCAATAACGTCACTGTGCTACCATCGGAATCCGCTTCAATAGAATGGTCTACAGATAAAGCTTGATAGCTTTTCCCCATTTCCATCGCTTCTAGGATCTCTTCTTCTGTTACCTCTAGGAAATCCGCAATTTCTTCAACACGCGGCGAACGCTGCAACTGAGTAGTTAATTCCTCGACAGTTGATTTAATTTTAGGACCTAATTCCTTGATTCGACGCGGAACGTGAACACTCCAGGTTTTATCTCGCAGAAATCGTTTGATTTCCCCTACAATCGTTGGAATCGCAAATGCTTCAAAACTCTTTCCAAACGAAGCATCATAGCGGCGAATCGCACCTAAAAGACCCATTAGTCCAACTTGCACGATATCTTCATGATGGGATTTCCCTTTTGAATATTTTCGAGCAATAGAATGAACAAGATTATTGTAGTGAAGAACAAGAGAAGTTTGAGCTTCATCGTCTCCTGTTTCTTGAAATTCTTTAATCCATTGTTGAACCTGATCTTTCGTCGATTGATTAGGTTGAGATAGTCTTGGCATTTGCCTCCACCTTCTCTCCTTCAAGGTACTTGGTCATAAAGACAGTTACCCCCGCCTGGTGATGTACTTTCACGTCATCCATAAGGCTTTCAATAAGATATAGTCCTAGTCCTCCTTCTCTTAAGAACTCCACAGAATTATCTGCATGATAAGGACCTACCTCTTCTTTTGTTTTCTTGAAATCAAAGCTCTGACCGCTATCTGAAACCATAACCTCTAATCGGTCTTCATAGAGCCCAAATCCGATGACAACTTCTCCGTTATTTTCTTCTTTATAAGCATGCTGAACAGCATTTGTAATTGCTTCACTGGAAGCAATTTTCAAATCTTCAATTGAATCATACGCAAAACCCATACGGCTAGCAATTCCCGATAGAGTCAATCGAATCACTCCTACAAACTCTGGTTTCGCGGGAATTTTCATCTCGATGTAGTCAAATAACTCCATTATTCCACGCCACCTTTTGTCTCAGAATTGACATTCATAATATCCGAAAGGCCGGTAATTTCAAACAATCTTTTTAGCCTATCTGATAATCCCGTTAAATATAATTCACCATTTTGAGCCTTTAATTGTTTGAACAATCCTACAAACACACCAAGACCTGTACTGTCCATATACGTTACTTCAGATAAATCAACATTCATTACTACCTGTTCTTTTTGATCCACAAGTAATAGCAAATCTTCCCTGAGTTTTGGAGCAGTATAAGCATCAATCTCTCCATTAACTTTAACATCAACTATTTCATCATTTACATTTTTATCGACAACTAAATTCAAGTAGCTCACCTCATTCACACAATTCTTTAGTAGTTATCTTCCCTTTATGATAAATATTAAACATTAATTTCAATTTCTTTTCATATTCTTTTCAAAATGATTAGTGTAAAATCATCCCTTAGTCGAAAATCTTGTAATCGCTCGAGATCTTTATATAGGTTATTTACAATATCTTGAGCGGGCAAGTCCAGGTAGCGCTCGATATAGGATATTAATGTATCTCGTTCAATAAACCCTTCTTCTGTTCGGCACTCTGTAACGCCATCTGACATCAAAATAATCATATCTTTTCTTTCTATCTTTTGTTCATATTGTTTATATTGCACTTTTTTATCAACACCGAGCAAAAGCCCTTTCGCCTCTAAATCTTCAAACGACTGTTCTTTCGCTCGATAATGAAAACCAGGTTCATGACCAGCTGAAGAAAAATAAAAGACATTATTTTCAAGATGGTACATTCCATAGAACATCGTGATAAACATGCTAATGTCCACATTTTGTTCTACCACCCGATTTAGGTTTTCCAATACCAAATGCGGATGATGATGATCTTCCGGAAGAGAGTCCATCGCATACTTAATCATGGACATACATAACGCCGCTGGAATCCCTTTTCCAATAACGTCCGCAATAGCTACACTGACTGATGTATCACCATTTTGGACAAAGTGATAATAATCGCCATTCATCTTCTTCGCCGGAACAGAAATAGCGCCAATATCAAGCTGAGACACTTGTGGAATCTTTGTTTCAAGCAGAGTGTTTTGCATATTTGCCGCTATATCTATTTCATTATTGATTTCTTGTTGCATCGTTCTCAAACTTTGATGCTCTCTATAGGCAAAGCCATATCCGATCATAACCTCTAATAAAATATCAAATGATTGCAATAGTTCTTTTGAAATGTTAGGATACAGCTCCAGCACTGCAGACTTATGAAGATTTATGATTTCTTCTGGAGATATTTTATGTTCTATTGATTTCCTACTGAATTTTTGACTTTGATAGAGAGCTAACTCCGACTGATCAGCAAGATAATTTTGAATGATTTCTCTATATTTTGTATCCATCGAATCCCTAAAAACCTTCATACTTACCCATCCTTAACGGAGCCATTTGACCGAATGAATCTTCGTTCCTTCTCCCGTTGTTGATTCTATTGAAAATTCATCCATCAGCCTTTTCACTCCAGGCAAACCTGCACCTAGACCTCCTGAGGTAGAATACCCATCTTCCATTACTTGTCTAATATCCGCTATTCCTGGACCATCATCAATCGATGAAATCTTTACCCCTTGATTCATACCTTCTGATACCTTTTCAATACTGATTTGACCGTGCCCTGCATACAAATAGATATTTCTAGCTAATTCGCTTATCGCAGTGGTGATTCTCGCTTGGTCAACTGTACCAAAGCCGAGCTCCTTTGCCACATTTCGACCTAACTGTCTAGCAGCAACAATGTCCCACTCATTAATTATCTTTACACAGGATTGGCTATCCATGCGGCTATTCCTCCAATTCCTGCTGTAGTTTCTCCAAGCCTTTTTCCAAATCGAGGGCGGTCATAACATCATTTAGGCGAATACCTAATTCCACCAAGGTAATCGCAACAGCTGGCTGAATGCCTGTGATCACAACTTCCGCCCCCATCAATTTGGA
This sequence comes from Bacillus sp. 2205SS5-2, assembly GCF_037024155.1. Lineage (NCBI taxonomy): Bacteria > Bacillati > Bacillota > Bacilli > Caryophanales > Bacillaceae > Bacillus > Bacillus spongicola. The sequence continues at coordinate 38,252 of NZ_JAYKTS010000030.1, read as the reverse complement.
CATATCAATTACATCTCCGAGAACTTTAGCAATGAAAGAATCTATGAAATCAATAGAAGTTAAATCTACCACCACACCTCTTGCGCTTGTTTCATGAATTTTGTGAAGCAAGTCTTCTTGAAATTGAAGAGCTGTTTTGTCGTCTAACTCCCACTGAATCGAAACCAATAGACAGTCTTTCAACTTTAAAATCGGTATTCTCATGCCTTACCCCTCCGTCCCGACAATTTTGCGACCGGTTAACTCCAAAGCGGCTTCGACGCCTTTTTGCATCGTACTTTTCGTTATAAACTGATTTAAGTCAATTCCTAAATTGACAATCGTTTGAGCAATTTCCGGACGTATACCTACCAACATCGCTTTAGCTCCCACTAGTCGAACAGCGTCTGCTGCTTGGATAATGTGGTGGGCAACCATCGTATCTACAACCGGTACTCCCGTAATATCTATCAACACCACTTCAGCTCTGTGGTCAACGACACCTTTTAAGAGGTTTTCCATAATTAATCTTGCTCGCTCTGTATCGATAGTTCCTACTAGCGGCATTACAGACACTCTTTCAAACATTGGTATAAGCGGTGCTGTTAATTCTTGTAACGCAATCTTTTGAAGTGTAACCGTTCGCTCCCATGTTTCGGTATAACTTAGTATCACTTCTTTCAGCAGCGGAGAAGTCCACTGATCTAACAGTTCCGATAATTCATCTAAACGGCTTGGTTCAACAGCGTCCTTTTCTTTCATTCTCTTTAGAACGATTTTTTGGAAGTAACCAAGACCTGCCGTTACCATCGTTAAGGGCCAACCTAACCGGATGACTTTTTCTGAAAAATCTTTTAATTTCTCTATATACTGATTGTCAAAGTCTGTTAAATTTGAAATAACTAGATCAACGAACTCATGACTCGTTTTGTCGAACACTTGATTCGAAATTACCTTTACGAACCGCTCATCCGCTTCTTCGATCATAAGTTCCTTCCAATCTTTTTGAATTACTTCATAATGGTTTTCTAAAAACTTCGTCACTTGGCTATACATTTGCTTCACCATTCCTCCTCATGAGCTAATCTACTTCATTATTTTTGCCCATCACAATAAATCTTAATAACATACTATTTTATCAAAGCGGTGTCCCTTATTAAAATATCACACCTCATGTAAGCATATATACATCTATATTAACACAAAAGTGAGTTCGTAGAATTACCCCTTCTTTAATAACAAAAAGCACCCTTCATGATTGTAAGGGTGCGGGAATCTTTAAAACTCTATTAGTCCTAAACTAATTTGTAATGCTTCATCAACCTTATCCATCATTTCATCATCTAAATGCGTGATTTGATCGGTTAAACGTTGTTTATCAATCGTTCGTAATTGTTCAAGCAAGATAACGGAATCTCTTTCAAAACCGTAACGCTTCGCATCAATCTCAACATGAGTAGGCAGTTTTGCTTTCTGAATTTGCGCCGTGATGGCAGCAACGATTACAGTGGGACTAAACCGATTCCCAATGTCATTTTGCAGGACTAGTACCGGTCGTACACCGCCTTGCTCAGAACCAACAACAGGGGATAAGTCTGCAAAATACACGTCACCACGCTTAACTATCAAAGGGCTAGCCTCCGCTTACTAATCGTTCTACAGTATGTTCTGCCTCAAATTCAGCTTGCATGGCTTCTGAAGCAATAGCTAGATTGATTTTCGCCATTTCCATATAGCCTCGTCTCATAGATTCACGGATTTGTCTCTTCTTACGTTCACGCAAGTACATTTTCGTCGCACGATAGATGAACTCGTTACGATTAACATTTTCTAGTTCAGCAAAGCCGTCTAATTCCGTTAGTAGCTGTTGCGGTAAGCGAATTAAGATTTCTGTTGTTGCGCTGGATTCAGACACAAACGACACCTCCACCATCAATACGTACCGATTCTTTTACTTCCCTACCCATCATACCATTTCTCCCTGTAGAAATAAAGTGAAACTTCTATTTAGAAAATTGCGCCATCCATCCCTTTCCTTTTCTTTGTTGGAACAGGAAACAAACCTCATTCTCTTTTCAAGTCTAAATACCCTCTCTATTATTATCAGATACTAGGTTGTATTATGCATTTTTTTACTTGTTTACATAATTTTTAAGAAAAGCGAAAGGTTTCGACTTATTCGCGACAAGCACATGACGAGGAATGACCTGAGGTGTACTTTACCTCGTGACGACTTTCGGCTTATGCCCTCGAGCCGATAGCGCCTGGAGCTAGACATCATTTTAATTCCCAAAAAATTCATGTTCACCCCTTAAGAAATCCACTTGAAGTCAATAATTTATTGGACACTTCTATCGGCTCTCCACTTTGAATATAAATTCTTGGAACCCGATTAGATATGAGACATGGAATTTCATAATTGATGGTGTCCAATTGTTGGGCTACTTCATCTATTGAAATATACTCCGTTCCTTGCTCTCCGATTAAGGTAACTTTTGTCCCCAGCGGAACTTCACGAGGAAGCTTAATCATGCATTGATCCATACATATCCTTCCAACAATTGGCACTCTTTCTCCATTTATCAATACCTCTTGCCCTTGAAGCCTCCTTAACCATCCATCCGCGTATCCAATCGGTAATGTTGCAATCCATTCGTCTGTTTTCGATTCATAGGTCGCTCCGTAGCTCACTTTCTCGCCTGCAGGTAGTTGCTTTATGTGTACAACTCTAGTATGAAGAGAAAACACTTGCTTTAGCTTATAAGGAAGAAGAGGTTTCATCTCTAGTGAAGGAGACAATCCATACATTGCAATCCCTAAACGGACAGTATTATAGTAAGAATCCTCAAACCGAAGCGAAGCAGCACTGTTGGCCGAGTGTATATATTTAGGTGAAATATCTAATACCTCAATCAACTGATTAAATCGCTTTAGTTGGTGGTGAAAATATACGGATTCGGTCTCATCCGAGGTTGCAAAGTGGGTAAAGATCCCTTCAAAAATATATTTATTCGTTTGGCTAATCGCTTCCTCTACTTCTTTTAATTCTTCTTCGGACCGAATACCTATTCTCCCCATCCCTGTATCACATTTCACATGGAGGGAGAGAATTTCTTCTTCTTCAAGGTAAGTGGCCGCTTCAGCTAGCCATTCTTTATTAAAAACCGTTAAAGATATTTCGTGCTCAACAGCAATATGTACATCTTCAGGTCTTGTTGCTCCAAGGACGAGAATAGGAGCAGTAATTCCATTTTCCCTTAGACTTAAGGCCTCGTCTAGGAAAGCCACCGCTAACCCACGGGCACCAGAATTTAACGCGGTCTTAGCGGTCTGCAAATCGCCATGACCATAAGCATTCGCTTTTACCACCGCAAATATATTTATCCCTTCCGGTAAATGTCGTTTGCATTGTGAAACATTATAGGAAAGTTTATCTAAATTAATTTCTACCCACGTATCTCTAAAAAACTGTGTCTGCGTTTCCAAAAACAGGTCACTTCCTTAACTTTTACATTCTATCTATTTCAAATTTCGAAGATTAAATTAATCTTTTTCATGACCTTATACAGAGTAATAATTTTTAACGGTTTTCACCCTGACTTCTACTCTTATCTTTTCTACCATTTTCGACCTATTTTACATTATGGATAAATCGATTATAAATCCCTCTCATGTGTTTTTCTTATTATTGTCCATTATAGCTCATGAATAAGATTTACTAAACTGTTACCCCAAAACAGCGAGAACTAGATGGTTCCACTCTATTTGCCTTTTTGCTCCAGACAGTATGATGGGCAAGTTCAGCACACTCAAAAACAGGCTCTAGTTTAGAGCCTGTTACCATTGTTATTTCACCATTGTACCTTGAACTGATTTAGCTAACGAGACCATTTCATCTTGAGACAACTCAGTCGAAGCGAGCATATAGTCAATTCCGTCATAGGTCCAGTAGATAGAATTATCCGTCATCGCACCCATAGTGAATCCAAGGTCGACCATTTCGCCACTTACAGAGGTTGGTACAGTCACGGTTGGAATAACAGTGGATTTTTCTTGAATTAACGTATAAGATTTTTCTCCATCATACGTTAACACCACTCTTTTTCCATTTTCAATCTTGACTTCTTTTTTATCAACTAGCGTTAATCCTGGCATTTCCATCGGATATTGAACGGTGAATTCTGCGTCTGACACTTCAGCCATCACCGGTATCTCTAATTTAGCACCTGTCATATTTTTTTCCATATCGAAAGAATCAGCATCAAATTTCGCTTTTAAGTCTACTGATGCAAACTCAACAGTGACAAGTGAATTGCGATCTGAATCCATTACCTTTACAGATGCAGGAGCTAAATTCTTTTTATGAAAAGAAATCTCCTGAATTGGTAGCATCTGATTATTCTTGTAACGAGTTTTTGTTTCATAAACGTAATAGTCCTCTGTTTCTGAGAATTTCGCCTCTTTATCCTCTAGAATATCTTGTATTAAAGACTCGTATAAATATGCCTGAGAGCTATTTTCTGGCCAATCACTTTGAAACTTGAAGCTTTTATTAAGCGCTGGCGTTAACACAAAAACCCCTTCCTCATTACGTAGGATCATTTGACTTTGTTCTTTTTCAGAATTTTTCAATTGAACTCGGTAAAAATCCGGTTCATTGTGCCAGACCTCTACATCATACGTTTGAGGCTCCTTCCCTACCTGCACTGTCATTTGCGCCGTTGCTTTATACCCTTTCATGTCATCCAGTTTCGCGCTCAGGTCCTTTGTCACATCTTCTTGTGACTTTGCACCGCAGGCTGTAAGGACTAACATGATTGCAATGGCAAACAAAAGCACGAACCAACTTTTTCTCATATTCCCAACCCCTTTTTTGTCATTTACATAAAAAGGAGAGGAAAGGACAGAAGTATAAAGAGATGAACGAGATCCTATTCGGCAACACGTTCCCTTCTTAATGAAGGAGTCTGAGGCTCAACGACATCTGTTTATCCTCCAATCTTGTCTCTCCTGTTGCACTATGAATATATGAGACAACCATGGGGTTTATGATGAGAGGCGTACAAGTTCTTATTTTTTCTTCTCGAGCTTTTAGACTATTTTTATTTTTAGCCTCTATTCGTATAGGTTATTGCCGCAAGAAAAACAGCCGGCTTCAGCTATTTCCATCCGTAATTTCTCCTTTAATGGATACGAAAAGAGCCTTTGTATTAGACATACGAATTCAAAAAGCAACAATCCATGCGAAGACAGCCTAAAGTTAATTGTCCATGAAATCCATTGTTCTTATTGATTATGTTCAAAAAGTAGATAGACAGATGCCCCGAAGCTGATCTATTTACGAGAATATGTATTGCTGCAAAAAGCGATACTCATTTCAAAAGGTTGTTTTCGCAAAGATTGTTGCTTTTCGAACCAGTCTATAAATGGTGATATCGTTTTGTTTCGGGCATCCTTTCGTCTATTTTTGATGGGAATCAACAGTGAAATGGGCGGTTTAATCAATAATCAGATGAAATAGCCACAATGTATACGAAAAGAGCCTTTTAAAAACAACCTTTTATTGAGCAGACTACATTGTTTCGATGATCACAACAGCGGCAGCATTTTGTTTCGTATGAGTTATCGAAATTTGCACATTTTCACCTAGTGTCGTTGGCTGAGACAAATACGGCCTCCCATTCGGGTCTTTATTTATTTCGATATCTTGAAAAGATAATTCTGCACCAATACCCGTACCTCTTGCTTTGGCATAAGCTTCCTTCACCGCAAACCTACCAGCAAAGTATTCAATTTTTCTCTGTTCAGATAAAGAGGTAAACTCTCGCACTTCCGACTCAGTTAATATTCTATGAACAAATTTTCCTTGTCTATCCAACAATTGTTTTATCCGGTTTAATTCAATAACGTCAAGTCCTATCCCCTTAATCATCGTTTTTCCTCCTTCTAAATGTGTGGTATGGTACATACAATAACTACTGCCAGTAAAGGTTGAGGTGATTGTATGTTTGTTCGTTCTGAAAACTTCTCTCAATATATTCGTTCCTATCCAATCATTTCGTTCATTGTCTCTATTCACTTGGTGATTTTTCTGTTAACCATAATTCCCTTTCTGCCCCATCTCTGGGTGTACGAACAATTCGCAGGTGTGAATTTATACATCCTCCAAGGGGAATGGTGGCGACTGATTACGCCAATCTTTATTCATTTTGGCTTTGCTCATTTATTATTCAATTCCATCGCACTGATTATTTTTGCTCCACCACTTGAAGAGTTTTTCGGTAAATGGAAATTCAGCGTTCTATATGTTATCTCGGGAATCACAGGCAACTTAGCCACCCTGTTACTCGCACCCCCTACTTATAGTCATGTGGGAGCAAGCGGTAGTATTTTCGGTCTATTCGGAGCTTACTTAGCCTTTATCTTAATCCAAAAAAACACCGTCACTCAAGAACTAAAGCAGGTTGTGGTTCCTATTGTCTTAATCGGCTTAATCTTATCTGTCTTCCAACCGAATATCAACTTGATTTCTCATATATTTGGCCTGCTCGGTGGGTTCGGGCTTGGATATCTGTTATTTTCCCGAATACGGTCCAATTCGTAAACAAGCACAAGACGTGGATGGCGCCTGGAGCTAGACACATCGAAATGCGCAAGGCGCCCGATTATCGGCGACCGGCATAAGTCGAGCCGGCTGAAAGGTTGCTCTTTGACCTTTTGGACGGATTGACTTATGACCCCGAGCCGATGGCGCTTGGAGCTAGACACATCGAACTACCAACATTCCACATTGAACCTCCCACTTTCCTGTCAATACCTTTCAAGACCAGAAGAAAAAATGACCCGAAACAAAGCTACATCACAAGTGATAACCTAGTTCGAAAAGCAATAAACTTTGCGAAGATAGCCTTTAAGAAAAAGCCTCGCTGAAGACAGCGAGGCTTTTTCTTATGGAAGGTGGTGCGTGTAGACCGAGTTCCGAGTAGGCAAACCTTTAGGAATATACGGATTTACTATCTGAATTCATCACTCTCTCTTCAGGACTATACCACACTCTCACTTTTTCACCGTCTTGTTCATTCATATAATACACCGTTCCTACTTTCGGACCCGCTCCTGAGGTAGTTACAACTGAAAAGGAATTCAGTTCCTTCCGCTTTTGCAACCAAGATTGCTTTCTCTCAAAACTTTGAATCCGTTTTTTTAGAACAAGCATCGTGTGTTTAGAGACCACTCGATATTGTAAGCTTAACTGATTTCCAATTATATTCCACCCTGCCGATCTGTATTTTAAATAGCCCCAAAAAGCACTGAAAACAAAAACCAGCAAAGAAAGAGTACCTAACGGAAAAAAGATAATGGACAATAAGAGCGTCGGAATCACAAACATCCAAGACTCTCTCATCATATACCTACGTATCGATTTTTTTGGTGCTCGCTGAAATGAAACAGCAACGTTATATTCTGGAAGTAACACCTGAAGGAGAGATCCAATCTTATTCTTTTTGATAAATGGAAACAGTTTAATATTCAGACTTTCCTTATCAAAGACCGATCCCCCCGCACTATCCAAATGGACGGCTGCAAACCCAAACCATTGTCGCAAAGGATTTTCACTCACACGTATCCCTTGAATTCGATTTAAAGGAATGCTTAAGCGCTTTTTCTCAATGATGCCTCTCGTGATGATAATTTCATCAGCTGATTTCTCTACTTTAAACTTCCCGTAAACAAGAAAAACACCCAGGATAGATAGAAGCCAAGCTACAAGTAATACCAAAAAGATTAATACTACGACAAAAAGAACGCCATTTCGAATGATTCCTTCTACTTGCGCAAATATTGCTTGATAAGGAATATACTCAGTAAATTGTGATAACACTACCGCAATCCCAGAAATGAGTACTCCTGCTCCTCCTGACGTTAGTGCCATTAAAAGTAAATCGCGTGAAGTCATTTGATGTACGACTTCATTAACATCTTCTTCACCAATAGGTAAAGCTTCTCCTTCTGAGAAGACCATTTGTTTATTTTTTGTTTTTGCCTCTCGAATCGTTTGCTGAAGTCTTTCTGCTTCTACTTTCGGAATCGCCGATAGTTCTGCTTCTGCTTCCGTTCCTGACGATCCAGCCGTCTCGACTTTGACTTTCACTAACCCAAAAGGTCGCTGGAGTATTCCTTCCGAAAAATTCAAGCTTTGAATTCGTTCAAACGGGATATAGCGCTTCTTTTTTACAAAAATACCGTTTTCAATCCGTAGCTCCCCTTCTTCTAAACGATACGTAAACCGAACCCATCCCAAAATTCCCATCACGAGAAAGATTACTAAAATGACTCCCATAATAAGGATAGGAACGTACTCCCATATCGAATTTTTATCCCCGTTGATAAAGAAGAGAAATACAAATGGCAGGACCATCTCTTTTAATCGTTTAATAAAACTCTCCACCGCTGCAATGGGATGAAGCCTTTTTGGATTAGACATCATCTTCCGCCACCCTTGCTAACGCGGAAATTGAATGACGTAATTGATCCGCCTCAAAGACATCTAATGCCGGAATTTCATGTGGTGTAGCGGCTGTTGAAATCGTAATCGTTGCTAGATTGTATTTCTTTAATAATGGACCTTGAGCTGTGTCCACATGTTGTACTCTAACCATTGGGATAAGAGTCCTCTTCACAATAAACACTCCATGTTGAAGCTCAATTTCCTGTTCTCGCACTTCATACCGCCAGCGTTTCCAGCGAATACCCGGGATAACATAAATAAACACAATCGAATAAATTAACGAAAACAATATAGCAATTGCGATAATCCACACCGGCCAGTTAAATACAATCGTCAATACCGTCGCAGCAATTGCTAAAATGATAACCACTAAAGAATGAAAAAAACCATAGAGCCTCCACACTGGCAATGCTTTCTCCGATATCCTTTTGTTTGGTTCTTTAAATCCCATTCCCTTTCCCCCTTTATCTCAATCTTCTCTCTTTTATACGTACTGAATCTGTATTGGTTTCCCTCTTATTATAAGGCTCTTTTCGTATACATTGTGGCTATTTTATCTGATTTTTGACTAAATACTCCATTTCACTGTTGATTTCTATCAAAAACGGACGGATCTAAAATGGCTAGGGACTCGGGGCAAAGTTATATCATAGATAATAAACTGATCCGACAAGCCACAATCTTTGCGAAAACAACCTACTTTAATCTCTCTGCCCACATTTTGAAAAACTTTTCATCCCTCATATTAAACATAAATCTTATACAGTAAAGGAAGAATCACTCAACCATGTGAACAAGTTCTTTTCCTTTAACTCTTTAACTAAACGAAATAATGCGTCATCTTTTTTCTTTGCCTCGATCATACAGTCCACTTGATCTACCGATCCTGCTACTTGTTTCAAAAACGTTAAAAACATGTCGACATCAATATAATCTGCATGCGCGCGGAACTCTTTGTCAGATCGCGGGGAGGAAATATGCATTTTAAGTGGCAAAGGTGAATGATCCCACGAAGCCACAACCCGTTCCCAATGTGGTTCCCACGGTTCATCGTGATAAGCAAGGTGATGATGATAATCGAACACATGAGGAATTCCTAATTTTTCACACAAATATAAGGCATCTGTCATTGAAAAAACGGTATCGTCATTTTCAAGAATAATCATCTGTTGGATAGCTGGTGGAACGAATCCCCAATTCGCAATGAATTGTTCTAGCGCTTTTTCTTTATCATCATAAGCTCCTCCCACATGAAGCACACATCGATGGATTGGATCAATTTTCATTCTTTTCAATAGTTGTTCATGTAATTTTAACTGGCGTAGACTGTTTTTTAAAATATCGACCTTTTCAGAATTCAATAGCACAAAGTGATCCGGATGAAAATCCACTCTCATAGGATTTTCACTTAAAAATTGCGCGATCTCGTCTAATGGCTCTTTTAAATTCCTCATATATTTCCACTCTTCTAATTCTGGATGATTAGCTAATGGAATCAACTTGGAACTAAATCGAAAAAATTCTATTTCGTTTGCGACACAGTGCTTTAATAGACGTAAACAATTTCTCAGATTTGAGGTCGCAATTCGCTCCAACTTTTCGATGGCTGCTTCCCGATCCTTTAACCCGGAAAATTGCTTATACGTCATAGTTTGTGAAGGTGAGGCGTTCTGCAAATGAACACTCATTGCCACATACCCTAAACGAATAACCGTCATCAAATTCCCCCTTTTTCGTAGTATGCCCAGCGAAAAACCGTTCATCATTAGGACAAGTAATAGAGCAAGATGCCCATTTTCCGCTGGGTACGAGGGAGAGTGAACAATATATCCTTCTAGTTTCATGGCAATCAGTAGCACTCTTTCAGAACCCAATTATTTGAAGACTCTACAGAAAAATCACTGGATATCCATAAAAGAACACCCCTTTTTGAACGGGTAAAATCTAGAAACTACATTTTTACACTTCCAAAGGGCTTTAGTGCAAAGTCTCCACCCTAATTTTTATTAGGTTGTTTTCGCAAAATTGTGTCTTTTTGGATCAGTTTATTTTCTATGATATAACTTTGCCCCGAGTCCCTAGCCACTGTAGCTAGATCACGAAAAGCGGAAGTGGCTGCCCTGCGGCGTCAGGCAAATGAAGAACTCGGAGGTGATGCCTGCATCACAGGAGAGTTATTCATTTGACCCCGAGCCGCAAGCCACTGCAGCTAGATCAAGAAAAGCGGAAGTGGCTCGCCCTGCGGCGTCAGGCAAATGAAGAACTTGGAGGTGATGCCTGCATCGCTGGAGGGTTATTCATTTGACCCCGAGCCGCAAGCCACTGCAGCTAGATCCGTCTGTTTTTGATAGAAATCAACAGTGAAATAGGGGTTTCCATCAAAAATTAGATGAAATAGCCACAATATATAAGAAAAGAGCATTTAATAAAACCTTTCAGACTTGGTGATAAAAGCAATTTTTTCTAGACAATCACTAAGTATCTACTGTTTTTCTTCCATCTTGTTCATTTCTCTAGTAAAAAGACATTGTTCATTCTAAATAACATAAAACCAGTTTAAAAAAAGCTGCCGACATAAGTCAGCAGCTTTCGGTATTTAGTCTTTGCGACGACGATCTTTATCACGGTTGCGATCACGATCTCTATCGCGGTCACGAGTGTTAGATGGGCGACCACGACGAGCACCACCACCACTATTTCCACCTTTTCCTTTTCTGTTTCCAGAACGTTTATCTCCACCACGACCATCACGTCTAGATGGTAGAGGGCGCTCCTCAGAAATTTGTATAGGTGTTGTATCTGGTTCTTTTGTTAACATTTTCAACAACACAGCACCAATTTGCTCTGGTGTGTATTCTTGGAAAAGCTCTTTCGTTAAAGCGGCATACTCTTGAACGTCTGTGCTTTTAATACTTTCGGCAATTGTTTCAAGAGCTAAACGTTGTTGCCCTTCCATTGCTTCGTTTAGGGTTGGTGGCTTTAACGGCATCATACGTTTTTTCGTTGTTTGTTCAACAATACGTAAATAACCCATTTCACGAGGTGTAACAAATGTCATTGCCATTCCTTCTTTACCTGCACGACCTGTACGACCAATACGGTGAACATAGCTCTCAGGGTCTTGCGGAATGTCATAGTTATACACATGAGTTACGCCAGAAATATCAAGACCACGTGCTGCCACGTCAGTTGCTACAAGTACATCAACGCGTCCTTCTTTAAATTGACGAAGAACGGACATACGTTTCGCTTGACTTAAGTCGCCATGAATTCCCTCAGCCGAATAACCACGCATAGATAAAGCTTTTGATACTTCATCAACACGACGCTTCGTACGACCAAATACAATTGCAAGATCTGGTGATTGTACGTCAATCAAACGAGAAAGTGTTTCAAACTTTTCTCTTTCTTGCGTTTTAACAAAATATTGCTCGATATTTTCAACAGTCATTTCTTTTGACTTCACTTTTACTGTTTCAGGATTGTTCATGAAATTCTCAGCAATTTTGCGAATTGGTCCTGGCATGGTAGCTGAGAACAATAGTGTTTGACGCTCTTTAGGAACGTTTTTAAGGATCGATTCAATATCCTCGATGAACCCCATGTTTAGCATCTCATCTGCCTCATCTAATACTAATGAGTGAACAGAATCTAAGCGAAGTGTGCGGCGGTTAATATGATCCAATAAACGTCCTGGCGTACCAACAATAATATGTGGACGCTTTTTCATGGAACGAATTTGTCGTTGAATATCTTGACCTCCGTATACAGCTAAAACGCGAATACGTTTATCTTGACCAATTTTGTATAGCTCTTCCGATACTTGGATAGCTAATTCACGCGTTGGTGCAATGATAAGACCTTGGATACTTTGGCTTTCTTCACTGATTTTTTCTACCATTGGAATACCAAATGCAGCTGTTTTTCCCGTTCCTGTTTGCGCTTGACCAATGATATCTCTGCCTTCTAAACTTAATGGAATTGTTCCTGCCTGGATAGGGGTTGCTTCTTCAAAACCCATTCTTTCAACGGACTTTAGTGTTAGTGGGCTTAATTGTAAATCTGAAAACTTCGTCAATTTTTCATTCTCCTTTTATAAAACATTCATATCTATATGTTAGTCGACATAGTTTACATTTTTGAAAATAGGGAGAACCCGGCGCAGCCGAGCCAATAATCACACATTGGAAATCCGTGTTTTCCTTATATGGCATGTTGGGATTTTTAGTTATCCACAAAAAAATATACTCTTCCGAAGAAGAGTCTGCTCTAAAAAATGCGAACGATGTTAAATTAATCTTACCACTAATGAAGTTGAATATCAATCACAAGGGTAATTTACCAACTATTCCTCTAAAAAAACGAGAATTCGTTGGAATAACTCTTCTCCATCTTCACTATGGCAGATCAAATGCTTCGCAACGGGGGAAAAAAAGAGCTCTTTTCGGTTAGAACTAATTTTCCCATATAAATAATTTGCACTTTTAGGTGGAACAACTCCATCTATCTCTCCCTGAGCAATAAAGGTTGGAATACTAACTTTCTCCAACAAAGGACGTACCTTCAATACCATTTTTCTGAACTCGATTGTTGCGGTAAGAGGTGTGTGTTTTATTTTCTTCTTATAGCGCTGAAATAATTCGTTGGTTTTTAGATTTCCAGCTAAACCATCTTGAATCATTTCTTTCATGTCTAAAAGAAGTTGCTTGGGATTTAAATAATAAGCGGCAGCACTTAAGAGGACCAGCTTTTGAACGGGGTAATGGACAGCCAAATAACTGGCAATTAATCCTCCCATTGAAAAACCGATTACATAGATTTCGTCACACTCTTCTAACAAGGTCTGTACCGCTGTTTCTGCACACGTTAACCATTCTCCTGCTTTAATTCCATTCAGCTCTAGTACCTCTCCATGACCAGGTAAAGTAATATCTTCTATTTTCCATGGTGTGTTTTCCCTTAAAAAAGTGGTTAAAGGCTCTACTTCAAAAGGACTACCTGTGAACCCATGAATTAATAAACAACCTATCATCTTTATCACCTATAACTATGTCTACTATCTATTTTTCCATTTTCTCGATAAAATAACATACATAACAAAAAATTTAGGAGGAAGTTATGAAAGCAATCCTTTTTGACCTAGATTGTACGCTTCATGATCGAAAAAGTTCGATTTCATCTTTTGTTGAAGCACAATACAAACAACTGCTTTCGTTTGATAGTAGTCTTCCCCCAAGATACATCCAACGATTTCATCAATTAGAGAAAAACGGGTATATTTGGAAAGATAAGGTCTACCATTCCCTACAAGAGGAGTTCCGTCTGCCCCTATCTCCTAGTGAGCTGTTAACCGAATACATCACTTTTTTTCATTCCCATTGTAGCGAGACTCCTTATGCTACTGAAGTGCTAACCTCGCTTCGCCAAAGCGGATATCTACTGGGATTAATAACAAACGGAAAAACAACTTTTCAACACGCGACGATTAACGCCTTACAACTAGCTCCTTATTTTGATGTTATTCTCATCTCAGAGGAAGTCGGTTTGAAAAAACCAGACCCAGCTATTTTCTCACTCGCACTAGAAAGACTCCAAATACCAGCAACTGAAGCTGTTTATATCGGCGATTCGATTGAAAATGATGTGTTGGCACCGCAGTTAATCTCGATGAAAAGCATCCTTTTCGCGCCGTTGAACACTAGTCCTCAAAACACATACCCGGTAATAACTTGTTTACGGGAGCTAACGGAACGCTTCCAGTGAAGAAGTGACGGTTCCACGCCGTTATTTCTTCACTTTGTCTACCACGTCTTCTAGTTTCATCCCTCTAGACGCTTTTGCTAGTATCACATCATTAACTTCAATTAAGCTCAACAGTTTTTCAGTTAATTTGTCTTTATCTTGAAAAGCAAACACCTTCTCAGCAGATGCATTTTCCTTTGCTCCTTCAGCAATTTTTTCCGCCAATTTGCCGTAAGTAAACACATAATTCACTTCATCAAAAGGAATCTTTTTTCCTATCTCATAATGAAATGCTTCTTCTTCTTCTCCCAGCTCCAACATATCACCTAATACAAGAATCTTTTTATTATAACCATTTAGAGAAGCAAGAAGGGATATCGCTGCAGATGTCGATGTCGGACTGGCATTATAGGCGTCATTTATCAGGGTTGTTCCGTGGACACCTTCCAAGGTTTCTAATCTCATCCCAGTTAATTTCACTGTATCTAACGCTGGTTGGGCCTGAGATAGTGGTACCCCAAGCTCTCTAGCTACCAACATTCCCGCTACCGCATTCATGACATTATGATGCCCTAAAAGCGGCAAGAAGAAAGTAATCTCGTTTGTTACATTTGTTTGAAAATAGGTACCAAGCCCTTCCGCTTTGAGCATAGTTGGGAACATGGTATTCTGCTTTCCTTTTCCAAATGTCTCTACTCTAATGGCACCTGGAACACGATCAGTTAATAAAGGTTCATCACCCAAATACACCAGTAGACCTTGATCTTTTAATCCAGCTACGATTTCCAGCTTCGCCTCAGTGATGCCTTCACGTGACCCTAAGTCCTGTAAATGTGACTCCCCAATATTCGTAATAATAGCGGCATCTGGCGTAGCAATGTGGGTAAGCTCCTCGATTTCACCTCTTCCACTCATCCCCATCTCTAGAACTGCGACTTCGGTATCCTCTTCTAAGTGTAAAATCGTCAACGGCAGACCAATATGACTATTATAGTTCCCTTCCGTTTTTTGCACTTTATATTGAAGAGACAAGAGACTCGTCGTGATATCTTTCGTCGTCGTTTTCCCGTTACTTCCGGTGATTCCTACAACTTTTATATTGAGCTCTTCCCGGTAGGAACGAGCGAGTTGTTGAAGAGCAGCTAAACTGCTCTCTACAACTAGAATCGGCAAACCAGTTGGTGGTTCACCGGCTGATTTTTCCCACAAAGACGCACTTGCTCCGTCTTCAATAGCTTTTTGAACAAATTGGTGACCATCTACTTTTTCGCCGTTGAAGGGAACAAATAGGTGGCCTTCCTCTATTTTTCGCGAATCGATCGAGACACCTTGAATGGAGACGGATTCAAAGGCAGAAATATCATTTTGGATGGAAATCATGGAACTTACTTGT
The DNA here is from genome assembly GCF_037024155.1 of Bacillus sp. 2205SS5-2. Lineage (NCBI taxonomy): Bacteria > Bacillati > Bacillota > Bacilli > Caryophanales > Bacillaceae > Bacillus > Bacillus spongicola. The sequence goes on along the minus strand of NZ_JAYKTS010000030.1, from coordinate 22,629 downwards.
TTTAGTGTTCGTTGGATCATCTATTCTTCCCCTCTCACATGCATTACTATTTTGTTTAAATGGCAAGAAGACACGAAAATACCTTCCGTGTCTTCGGCTTTAAAACGTGTACTTAATCTGTTGTTTTTCCTCATAGCGTTCAGTCGCTAACGAAACCAGACGTTCAATCAACTCGGCATATTCGACTCCTGTATGCTTCCACAAGAGCGGAAACATGCTGAAAGGAGTAAATCCCGGCATCGTATTCACTTCATTAATCAACAACTCATGATTTTCCGATAAGAAAAAATCTGCACGAACTAAACCTGCACAATCCAGTGATTGATAGGCAATCTTTGCTTTCTTAACTAGGTCCTCGTAGACACCATCAGGTAATTCAGCTGGAATAATCAACCCCGTGTTTCCATCTTCGTATTTAGCTTTATAATCATAAAAATCTTTCTTTGGCACAATTTCGCCTGCTACCGAACACTCAGCTACATCATTTCCTAGCATACCAATCTCAATTTCTCGTGCCGTCACGCCTTCTTCGATAATGATTTTACGGTCATATTGGAAAGCCTCTTTAAAGGCCAGCTTTAATTCTTCGCGGTTCGTACACTTACTAATTCCGACACTAGACCCTAAGTTTGCTGGCTTTACAAAGCAAGGATACCCAAGCTCGTTCTCAACAGACTCGTAAGTGGTTTCTTCATCTTGATTCCATGTACTTCTAAGAAACCACACATACTTCACTTGCGGCAAACCTGCTTGAGCAAAAACATTCTTCATAATGACTTTATCCATCCCTGCAGACGAAGCTAAAACACCGTTGCCTACATAGGGAAGATTCAGAAGTTCAAGCATACCTTGTACGGTTCCATCTTCCCCATTTGGTCCATGTAAGAGAGGAAAAATAACATCATAGTTTTCACTCTTTTCTTCAGAAGTCATAGCCGGTGTCAGTGCGTTTGGTGCAACTTCATCACCATGGAAAAATTGTAGAGCCTTAATTTCTTCAACTGGCCCCTCTAAAACAGGTCCTTTCATCCATTGACCTTTTGTCGTGATATAAATTGGGTGAATTTCATACTTCTCTTGATCTACCGCTTTAATCACAGCTTTTGCTGTATTTAATGAGACATTATGCTCCGCTGATTTTCCACCATATAGTAAACAAAGTTTTGTTTTCATGATTGTCCTCCAATTAGCCAATTAAATTATTTTCATTTTATCATTTTCTATGTCACGCGTAATGCTTCATTCGTCATACGCCTTCATTTATGTTTATGTACCTACCTTTTATTCGCTACTTATTTGTTAAGATACCCTTTTTCACTTGGAAAAGAAACGTTTTTTTGAAAGATTTTCTTAATTGAATTCCTACGCCTTACTCGAACTACCCTCCACCAGATCGCCTTAGAGAAGCTTGGCTCATTCTTTGTACATGGTTGTTTTCGCAAAGGTTGTGGCTTTTCGAATATGCCCTCAATTCATGATGAAGAATGACTACAGGCAACTTTTCTTATCATCAAAAGATGTAATTAATGATAAAATTAATTGAAGCCAGCTACTTTTTTGATTCAATAGCAACAAACTATATGAAAAGTGCCTAATAAATAGATAATTCGATACGAAAGAGGAATGATTGATGAGACTAGACGGAAAGAAAATTCATTTACAACCGCTAAAAGAAAAGGACTTACCTACTCTTCACCATTATCTTTACGGAGAAGAACAGCCTGAATGGAAAAAGTGGGATGCTCCATACTTTGAGCATAAACAAATTGATTATGAGACCTTCTATCAAAAAAATATTCAAACGATACAAGAAACGAAACCTAACCGGTTAGGGATATTCACCGGAAACCAACTCATTGGTACCGTGGGCTTTTACTGGGAGCACGAACCTTCTCGTTGGTTAGAAGCCGGCATTACCATTTTCGACCCAAACTACTGGAACGGCGGATACGGAACAGAAGCCCTTTCTCTCTGGGTCGATTATATCTTTCAGCAGTATGAGGTAGCTCGTGTCGGAATTACGACATGGTCTGGCAACCATCGTATGATGAAAGCTGCTGAAAAGATTGGCATGATTCTAGAAGGTCGAATGAGAAAATGTCGTTACTATAATGGCGAATATTACGATTCCATTCGAATGGGCGTTTTGCGCGAAGAATGGCAGTCAAATAAAATCCCAAATAATACAAAATAAACTAGAACAAGCGACGACTATTTTCTCTCTGTTCCAGCAAACTTCGTGCTCTTTCGTGTACATTGTTACGAATGAATAGATCATTTTGAGGGAACATCTATTTTGCAGAGGTTGCATTCAAATAATGACGAAGAGACGACCAGAGAAAAAGCCAAACTATAAGACTTAACGACATAATGAAAGGTTCCTTATCCTATGAAAACAATTGTATTAGTTGGCGGTGGCCATTCTCATCTATATTGCATTAAACAACTTCAAAAAAACAAACATCCGGATATGAAATGGATTTTGCTCTCTAGTTCAAAACTTCAATACTATTCTGGCATGTTTTCAGGCTATGCAGAAGGCTTATATACAGAAAAGGATATCTCTATCGATTTAGAGAAATTAACGCGGAATTCAGCGGCATCCTTTATCGAAACAACCGTCCTTTCCATCGACACTCACAATCAAAAAATCCTCGGTTCTAACGGGGAAGTCATCGATTATGACGTAGTATCATTTGATATCGGCTCAATCAATAAGGAACCTTCGATTGAAGGATTGTCTCACCATAATGTAAAAATAAAGCCAAATTATCAATTTCCACGGCAAATCAAACCGCTCCAACAAAGTCAAAACTCTGTTGTAATTGGAGGAGGGGCCGCTGGAATTGAAATGGCCCTTTCTCTTCTCGCTTGGCGAAAAAAACAACCAAAAAAGACAAGTGTTACACTTATTCATTCTTCACCTTTATTAGCATCAGCGGGTAAAAAAGCATCAAACCGTATAACAAAACTTGCAGCAGAACATGGGCTAACATTGGTTCACGACCGGGTGAACAAAGTCACTGAATCACTTCTTTCCACTGAAAACGGGCTAGAAATTCAATATGATGGTTTATTATATTTAGGTGGCCCCAAGCCGCCCTCCCTCTTAGTGGCATCAAAGCTACCAACCGACCGGAATGGTTTTTTGCTCGTTAATGCTTCCCTACAATCCGTAGGGCATCGAAATCTGTTTGGAGCAGGTGATTGCATTACCATATCTGACCATGAAGACACACCTAAAAACGGAGTCAATGCCGTGAGACAAGGACCCGTTCTTTTCGAAAATATAACAAATCATGTGCTTGGATACCCGTTAAAAACCTTTACTCCCCAGAAATATTTCCTTGCCATCCTTTCTACTGGGCATCAAAAAGGCTTTCTTACGTATGGATCATTCGTCGCCTATGGGAAATGGGCTTGGCATTTAAAGGATTGGATTGATCGTCGTTTTATGGGCAACTATCAGTAAGAAAGAAAAATCGGTCAGGATCTAGACACCAAAACCATTTTCACATTTATACTATCTTATTTCGGGACAAAAACAGGAGTGAGGTCTATTCAGCAATGGAAACGACCTCACTATTGTTTGTCTGAGCACCTTTCATATCAACACCCGGTGCTACTAGCACGGTAACACACGTCGTTGGGCATCAGTTCTCACTTGTCATTCTCAAGCCCGGTTCCTATATTCATTCGTTGCACTGAATGTCGTTATTTTCAGGGGAAATCTTGCTTTTAGCACTAATCTATATACCTTCAAAAAAGGGGTTCAGGGGTATCCTTTATTCCATTTCAGATGGAATCAACTGTCACATGGTAGATTTATCATAATTAAAGTGAATTGCAACATATTATACGTAATGAGCCCTCCATCAAGAACGAAACTGTAACACTTCTTCCCACGTGTATGATTTCCCATTTTCATATAAAATAGGTACAATTAAATACGAAAGGGAAGAATACTTCATGGCTTCTTCTGGTTTTTCTAGAACATTAATTTCTTTAAAAGGAAAACCAGACTCTATCAAATGACTCTTTACTTTTGCACAACGTGAACAGCCATCCATCATGAGTAATACTGCCACTGGGTCCCCCTCCTTTCATCCTACATCATACTAAAAACATGTGATTGCAGCTGTAAGACAGCTTACACTAAAAATAGGGGTGTTGTTCTTGGAAGAGAAATTATTTTTACTTTCGCAAATTAGCCTATTTGAAGAATTGCCTCAAGACGAATTGATGCAGATTGAAGAAATGACTGATATGAAGCCGATTAAAAAAGGCTCTATTATTTTGTCCCCCTCTTCTCCTTTAAAATCATTCTTTTTATTAAAAAAGGGACAGGTTCGACTTTATCGAATGAATAGCGCCGGGAAGCAATTTACCGTTGATGTGTTGACGGATGGAAATGTATTTGGCGAAACCTCTACTTTAATACTGACGGATAATGATATGTATGTCGAAGCGATGACCGATACCTATTTATGCATTTTAAGTCCTCAGGATTTTGAAACCTTTCTGGTCCGAAATCCTATCATCGCTTTAAAATTCATCAATATTCTATCGACACGACTGAATGACCTCTATAGTTTAAGTGAAAAAATTGCATTAGCTGATGTGAAATATCGAATTCTCTACCTCTTGTTAAAACTGAGTGAGAAAACAGGCGTCCGTAAAAAAGAGTGGCAATCCATCAAACTAAAGTTAACACATCAAGATATTGCAAACATGGTTGGGTCCACCCGCGAAACCACAAGCAGTCTTATGAGTCAGCTCAAGAAAGACGGCTTCATCAAAAAAGGCATACACTTTTCTGTGCATGCCGATCAAGTAAAGAAAGAATTAGAAGCACTTTAGCGGAACCATTGAATATATTTTTTGGTTATCTTTGGTAGCATCCCGTCAAATAATTTTTCACGCCAATATTGATCAGCCGTCCGTTGAATGGCGGCTGCATGGTTTGGGTAAGGGTAGATCATCGTGGAAAGCTCTCCAATCTTTGCCCCTTTTTCCATGGCAAAAATCACAGTTTGCATCCAATCTCCAGCACCCTTCCCTACTGCGTGTGCTCCAAGTATTTTCCCTCTTTTATTCGTAATGATTTTCACCGTTCCGGTCACATTTGCATCCGCCACAAACCGATCTACTTCTTCTAAACCATTTTGATACACGGAAATCTCGTCTTCACTTTCTCTCGCTTCTTTCTCTGTTTTACCAACATGAAAGATTTCAGGCGATGTATACGTCGTCCAAGGCAACGTATCGTAAGACACCTTTCTTCTCAAGCCAAGAACCGCATTTTGCACAATCAGCTTTCCTTCCATCCCTGCTCCGTGTGTAAAAGGAAAGGCTCCATTTATATCCCCAATCCCATAAATATGGGGAACAGAACTCTGCAATCGATCATTCACCACAATATGGCCGCGCTCATTTACTTCTACACCAATCTTCTCCAAATTTAACGTATCCGTATTTGGTTTTCTGCCGACACCAAGAAATAAAGCGTCGCCTATTACTTCCTCTATTTTTCCGTTTTTTTCGTATAGGACGATTTTATTCTTGCCATCGACTTTTACTTCTTTCACTTCAACCTCCGTCCGAATATCAATTTCTTTCGACAGAAACTCAATCGCCAGCTGTTGAATCTCTTCATCTTCTTTTCCTAAAACAGCTTCACTTCTTTCTAGAACAATTGTTTTCGTTCCCAAACGAGAATAGGCTTGTGCAATTTCCAGCCCAATCGGACCACCTCCAATGAAAATCATTGTCTCAGGGAGTTCTTCGCGGTCAAAAATGGTTTCGTTGGTTTCAAACCCAGCTTCCTTCAAACCAGGAAAATTTGGGATCACTGGACGCGAGCCTGTAGCAATAATGATTCGTTTTCCCGCTATTTTCTCTTGATTTCCAATAGTAACAGTATGAGCATCTTCAAAACTTGCCGCTCCGAAAAAGACATCGACGCCCATATTTTCAAACCTCTCTGTTGAATCGTGTTCTTGTATATGAGCAACAGCTCCTTTGACGCGTTCTTTTACTTTTTTCATATCTACAGATCCTGTTACATGGAAGCCGAAATCAGGCAATTTACGTGAATGGTATACCTCATTTGCTGCAGCAATCAGCGACTTAGAAGGCACACATCCATAATGGAGACAATCCCCACCTAAAGATGAATTCTTTTCAACCAACGCCACTTGGGCACCAAGAGAGGCTGCCCCTGAAGCAACGGTTAAGCCACCTGCTCCTCCACCTATTACGATCAAATCGTATTTCTTCATCACTCATCACTTCCCGTCTTTTATGATAACAATCGTTTAGCTTCCCAGAACCGCTGAAAGGCTGTGAATATTTCCACCACAAAAAAGAATAAGGTAATCCACAAAAGCCATTGCGGGAGGAGCATCATTAGCGTGAATAAGATAAACCCTTCCGTTCGTTCTGCTAATCCAGCTTGGTAGTAAAAGGATTTCATTCCTTGTTTTTCCGAAATTGCTCCAACAGTTAAGAAAATCGTCATTGATATAATGATCGACACACTTAACAACAGTAGGGCCCACATTACCTCAGGATGGAAGAAGGCAATTCCTAATATGACACTAATTTCAACCAGTCGATCAAATGTAATATCCATCACTGTTCCAAAAGCAGAGGGTTTCGTTAACCGAGCCATCGTTCCATCTACTGCATCTAGATATCCAGAAAACCATAACACGAAGACCGCTAATATTGGCTGTTCAAAATAGTAGAAAACACCGCTACTTACGCCAATAAAGAACGCGGTGATCGTCATCTTATTCGCTGAAAGTCCGAGTCGCAAGCTGAGTCGCGCTGTTTTATCAATAGTTGGTTGTACATATTTCCGAGCGTGGGTATCTAACAATTTTTTTCCCCCTCTCGTGTATTATTTGGGACGATTTGTCGATAATCCTAACAAAGTCTTCACCTTGTTTCTAGCAAATATCGGAATAAGTAACACAATCATAAATACGCCAATTGCAAAGACAATAATAGTTTTACTACCCGATACAATGCTTGATCCTAAAAAGCTAAAAGCAAGTGTTCCAGGGATAATCCCTAGCGCAGTTGCAAAAATAAAGGATCGATACTTTACAGATGCAAGTCCTGCTAGATAGCTAATCAAATCATAGTTAAGAAAAGGAATAAAACGTAGTATTAGAACTATGAAAAATCCACTTTCCTCCATTTTTTTTCGAATGGTTAACGTACGTTCCGATTGTTCAATTTTAATAAATGAATTTTGAAAAATAGCCGAAATATAGTAAGCTACCGTAGCGGATCCTAGTGCACCTAAAAAGATATATACAAACCCCCAGAATGTACCGAATGCTAATCCGCCAGCCAAGCTTAAGACAGACGCAGGAAACAAAACAATTGGTCTTACAGAATATACTGCAACAAATAAGGCAGGTGCAATCCACCCGAACGACAAGATCCAATCACGGATTTCTAGCGGTGTAAAGCTTAAATAAGAACGACTAAACCAAAGTAACAGCAGTAACACGACAACAAATGCGATCACTTTCCAAATTGTTCCTTTCTTCACGTTACCCCTCCTTTTCATTTTTAAAATAATTGATAAAGTGCTTCTTCGTATAGAGGTGTAACGTCTTAAACGTCTCAACTTTTTCTGACAACGTATTTGGGAGAGACAATCTAGGATTTGAACCTTCTAGTCCCTCCATATGGATGATTTCTTGCCCTTGTCGAATCGAAATGCCTTTAATAACTACTTCACCAAGGTACACATCATTCTCCAAGATTTGCTCACGACTTGTCGTTAAATGAAGATTCATCATATCCACATATGAGTCTTCATTCATGACCCATTTTTCACTAAAAAATGTCGCGACAAAGGGATTATTTGGTCGTTCATACAACTCTCTGGGTTCACCAATTTGTTGAAGCGTTCCGTTGTGTAAAACACCAACCCTATCCCCCATCACCATCGCTTCCTCCAAATCATGTGTTACAAACATAGCTGTCACATTTTCATCCTTTAGTAATTGATGAACCCAATCCCTCATTGAATAACGAAGTTCAGGATCCAGTGAAGAAAAAGGTTCATCTAATAACAATAGCTTTGGTTTTACGAGCAATGTTCGAGCAAGCGCAACTCGCTGCTGCTGACCGCCGGATAGTTCGTTGGGATAATAGCCGCTGAAATCGGCCAAGCCAATCTTCTTTAAATAAATCAGGGCCTGTTGTTTTGCATTTCTCTTCCCTACTTTTAGACGCAGACCATACATCGCATTTTCTAAAACCGTCAGATGTGGAAATAACAAGGATTGCTGAAAAACCATCCCAATCTCTCGTTTTTGTGGTTTCTGTTTGTTGATTTGTTTTCCGTCTAGTACTATCGATCCGTCACTGAACGAGTCCAGACCGGATATACACCTCAAAAGCGTACTTTTCCCCGTTCCCGATGGACCAATGAGGGACAGGATTTCTCCCTTCTGTAAAGAAAGGGATAAACCTTGAATGATTTTTTGCTGATGATACTCTTTTGTAACATTATCTAGTTGAATATATGAGGACATTACACGATTCTCCTTATACGAATTGGAATAACAAAGAATGTCCGTAACAGAACTTCAAATAGGAAAATTCCGACTAAAGGTAGTACGGCGAATAGCAATGAAAAAGCTGCCATAAGGGTATCATTGGCACTTTGGGTATAGGGATAGTAAATCATAGCTAAGGTAATGACATTTCCACCACCGATTATCGCCGTTAAAACATATTGACTTAAACTTATAACAAATGTTAAAAAAACAGCACTCCGAACACTAGGCATTAAATTAGGCAATTCAATCGTTCGAAATAAATGCCATATGTTTCCACCTAATAGATAGGCTTCATCTAGCATCTTCTCTTCTAGTCTTTCGTATGCAGAAGTGAAGATCTTTATTGAATAAGGGACTGTCGGAATCAAATGCACAAGACTCACCCCAACCCAACTATCCGCTAATCCTAACCGAATGATAGATATATGCAAGCCAATCGCCGCCGCTAACGTTGGAAGGAACAGAGGCATCAATAGCAATGTTTCGACGATATTCTTCCCTCTAAATGATGTAAATGCAAGTGCTTTTCCAGCAGAAATTCCAATGACAAGATTCAAAATCGCCACTAATATGGCGATACTCAAGGAAATAATCATGGCACTAAAAATACTTTCATCCTTTATCAACACATTCCATCCTCTTATACTTAGATCAAGGGGAATACCTCTTCCCCATTTGAACACCGTTGTTACGCTCTTTAAGATAAGAAAGAAAATCGGTGTCAAAAAAAAGAGGATAATAAGACTGATAAATAACGTTTTTCTCATATTAAACCCCTCTTCTCTTTCCGTGTGCTACTAACCAACGCTTTCGCTGAATAATGGTAAAGAGGATAAAGGCTACCGCTCCAACACAAACGGCTAATAACGTAAGTGAAGCAAAGGCAAGAGGACGATCACTCCATTCACCACTATAAAACCAATCATAGGCGAGTACAGAAACCATTTTGGGATACGTAACACCTAAAAGGAACGGAACCTCAAACGCCGTTAATATAAAAGAAAATAAGATAAGACCTACTTCTAATAAAACAGGTAGTACCCATGGCCATTCAGCGGTTCGGAATATATGAAACTTTCCTCCTCCTAACAATTGCACTTCTTCTCGAAATTGAGGATTCAACGTGCTATAGACAGGAAGAAGCATTAATATGACAAACGGAACTTCCTTCCACACATAAGTCAAGATTACGCCTATCCCCCATTGATCCTGAACTAGCACTGGAAATTGACTTCTTTCTTCAATGATTCCTACTACATACGCTACATGTGAAAGTAAGCCGCTTTGACTAAAAAAGAAAAAAACCAGATAACCACCAACGAAGTGAGGAAACAGCATCGGTAGCCATACTAACAACTTCCCCCATGTTTGAAATAGATAGGGAGCAAAACTCTTTGTCATCACAAGACCAATTATTAACGATAGGCATGTAGATATGAACGTAATCGACAGGCTATAAATTAAGGAAGAAACCCACTCTGGGCTGTACAGGATGTATTTGTAATATTCGAAGGTGATCCCATCCTGCCCACCAATGCTTCGATAAAATGCCTGCCAAAAGCCATAACCGGCAATCAGCAGTAAAAATATAAAAGCTGGAAGTAGAAGTGCTCTACTGCCTTTCCACCACTTCATCTAACCACTTCTCCTTTACCCACTCCACATAAGCTGCATCTATTTCCGGCACAAGACTTTGGTCTAACACCTCTTTGCTTAGTACAGAATTCCCTCGATTTATGGCGTCAAACTCGTTTTTATCTTGGGATGATAGTTTTTCAAGCGATATCGGGGTGCTTTCTCCCCAATACTCGCCTCCTAGCTTCATTAACTGAGCTTCTGGAGAAAGAAGAAAATCGATAGCCACCATCGCCCCTGCTTGATTTCCACTATTAAAGGGAATCGCAAGGAAATGAGTATTGCCGATCGAACCAACATCCTCTAACACAAAAGATTTAGTCGTTTCAGGGAAAATTCGATCTTTTATCATATGCTCTGCTCTTGCTTCATTGTAGCCCATTGTCATCCACACTTCTTCTTGACTAAACAAACGATCAAGCTCTGTTAAAGAATTAGGATACGTTTGACCTTCTCTCCATAAAAATGGTTTGATCTCGCGGAGTGTATCCCACATCTCTTCGCTTTTTTCAGCCGCTAGCTCTTCTGAAAATCCATTTTCGAGTAACTCTTCATACCCTCCAGCTGATGCGTAGAGAACATGTCGTAAAAAGGCATTACCAGAAAAATCACTGGCCTCTGGATAAGTGAATTTCCCAGGATTGTCTTTTATCCAAGCCACGAGCTCGGTGAATGTTGCCGGTGGAGTTTGAATTTTTTCTTCGTCATAGAAAAACACATATTGTACCTTCCCCCACGGGGCTTCTAAGTCGTTGGTTTCGGTTCCAAAATCATATTGAAATGAAACATTATCACTGTCATAAAAATCATTGAAATTTGGGAGTTTTTGAACAAATGGTTTTGACAATAATTCACTCTTTTTCGCATTTTTAAAATTCTCTCCATTGAGCCAGATAATATCAATTGTTCCTTCATTCTTTCCAGCTTCTTTCTCTGTACGAAGCTTTTGCAGAATTTCACCCGTATCCACGGGGACACGTTCAAAATCAATACTATACAGTTCTCTCAGTCGAGGAGCTACCCAGTCGTCCATATAGGAATTAATGCCATCATCTCCGCCCCACATAAACATTCTCACTTTTGTTCCCTCTCCCGCTTGAACAATTTCTTCCCAGCTTTGGTCGACAACAGAATTTTGTTCGCTTTCCTTAGAAGAGCACGCAGCAAGTAACAAGATAGCCACCAGTATAATCAACCCACTTTTTTTCACCTTGCATCTTCCTCTCTTATCTCCATAGTCTTACTTTACTAAACCCTCTTGCAAGCTTCAGTAGGCTAGCTTACATTTTTTTGATCTTCCCTATAGGTTAAGTTCATTTGCGGACTGAGCTATTCCAACTCATTTTTAATTGAACTCTTCTTTCACTGTTGATTTCCAACAAAGACAGACGAAAAGATGACCCGATACAAAGCTATATCACCGTTTATAGACTGGTTCGAAAAGTCACATTCTTTGCGAAAGGCTCTTTTCGTATCCATTGTGGCTATTTCATCTGACTTTTGACTAAATCCTCCATTTTATTGTTGATTTCTATCAAAAACAGACGAAATGATGCCCGAAACAAAGCTATATCACAGATGGTTAACTGATACGAAAAGCCACATTCTTTGCGAAAACAGCCATAGCTAAAGAGTTTTCATGTACATAAAAGTTTGGTAAATAGCTTACCCTAAAGAATAAATAAATAATTTTACAATTGGAGGAAATCATGGAGACAACAGCAAAACTTACCTCCTCAGAAATTGGTGCCTTGTGGACCACCTATATTGAGGCTTCTATGTCTACTTGTATGTTGGAATATTTTATAGCTACCTGTGAATGCCAGCAAACACAGGACTTACTCAAGAAGGATTTATCGTTTAAAAAGAATAACTTACCTCAAAAAATCCAGCAAATTTTACTGAATGAACAGCTTCCTACCCCAAAAGGTTTCGGGAAAGAGGACATAAATGTACTAGCACCTCCTCTCTTTTCCGATAGTTATATTTTAGAGCATCTACTCTATTCATCTAGGCTTGGTTCCGCGAATTCTAATACCTTATTAGTACTTATGAGTCGGCGTGATGTGCGTGATTTGTTTACAGAGGGGGTACAACATTTTCTTACCATCTTCAACGAGACAGCGAATCTCCTTCTAGAAAAAGGGCTTTATATTCGTCCACCTTATGTCACTACGCAACAATCGGTTGAATTTATCTCTACAAATGATTACTTAGGAGGGGGCGGAATCCTTCATGAGCTGCGTCCATTAAACACAATCGAAATCTCTCACTTATTCATGCATTCTCAAACGAATACACTAGGTCTCATGATTATGACCGCCTTTAGTCAAGTCGCACAAAATGAAGATGTCAAAAAGCATTTCATAAAAGGAAAAGAGCTATCAAAGAAAATCATCCAACACTGTTCTGACATTCTAAGTCAATCGGAAATTCCATCTCCCAAGACATGGGACGCAAATGTGTCTGATTCCACAATCGCTCCTTTTTCCGATAAATTAATGCTTCAAATCGTCAGCGGTCTTAGTGGATTTGGAGTTGCCATGATGGGCGCTTCTATATCGGCAACCATGCGTACCGATGTTCAAGCTACCTATTTTCACCTGTTAAAAGCCATCTCTACTTTTGCCAAAAAAGGGCTTGAACTTATGATTGAGCATGAATGGTTAGAAAAACCGCCAACAGCACCGAATCGTCAGAATTTGATTAAATCCAAGCACTAAACGTTAAGTGATAATACTAGTAAGGCCCCTCCTTCACAAGAGGGGCCATTCTGATGAGAAGCTGTATGATTAAGGCGGTTTTCGCACAGATAGTCGATTTTCAAGTAGGAACGGTGCCCTTTTCTAAACGCCTGTTTCATCTTCATACAATAGGTAGGAAACTCCAAAAAGCTTACTACCTGTTTTTTCTGTTGTCTCATTTCGTACACATTGTGGTTATTTAATCTGTTTTTTGATTCAATGCTCCATTTCACTGTTGATTTCTATCAAAAATAGACGATATGATGCCCGAAACAAAGCTCAATCATAGATGATAAACTGATACGGATAGCCACAAACTTTGCGAAAACAGCCTTTCTGTTTGACAGCATTAAATAAAACTCGTTAAGTTAAAAACAGATGCCATTCCTTTTCACGACGATCATATAAAAGCATTCCCGACGGGTCTTGTTTAGCTAGCTTCACGTATTCGTCTCGCATTTCGTTCATATCCTGGTAATCTCCGATTGTCCAGAAAGGAATCTGAACCTTACCTCTACTAACCGTTGAGTTTAGAATAGAGAACACGACCCCTTCATTTAGCCGTTCTTCAATTAGCTTTAGAAGGTCGATAGGGATAGGCGCCACTTCTACTGATTTTTTAGAAAAAAGTTTCTTTTCACTTTTTTGAGCAAACAATTTATTTACCACTACTCCTGAAAGCATCGAGTAAAAATCATTAAAGTCACGATAGTAGGTTTGCGTGATTAATCCCTCATGATAAGAAAGATACATATAGTGGTTGTTAAGACGGTTAAAAAATGGACCATGAAGAGGTTTCTTCATATGAGATAAATATAATAACTCAGCAACTTCCTCACCTGAAAGCTCGTCTAGACCAACTAAATCTTCAAAATCAATCCATGAAAAATCCATTCTTTTATCTGACTCTTGAAATAAAAGCGGAAAGTCCTCCTTCATCAAATAGTCAAAATGGGTAGAAAAATGAAAGGAGGGAAACTCTACTTGGTGTTGAAGTAGCAAAATATGTTGAAGGTCTGTGGGAATTGTGGCTGCGAACTCAGAAAAATTAATACCCGAAGTAACAGCGTATTTTTCTGCAGATTTTGTATGTACGTAAAGAAAGTCAGAAGCTTGTCCGTTGTTTTTCAATCTTATTTCCTCCATCTTTTCGTTAAATCTATTTTATCAAAACATCGAAAAATCACATACTATAATGATTACTTATTTTGTCGTTTTCAAGCTGAATTCAATCCAGCTATAATGAAATAGCGACTACCCTAGAAAGAGGAGGGTATCTATGATTCCCCTTTCAGAAGATCAGTTAATTTTACGCACGATTCAATCACTCAAAGAAGGAAAGAAAAAAGAGTTGGAAATTTTTCTAGCTGAATTACAACCCTATGACATGGCTGTTATTTATTCAGCATTACCCTTAAAGCATCGCGCTCGGTTTTTACTACATCTAAGCATCCCCACTTTAGCTGATATGATTCAAGAGCTTGAACGTGACGAGCAATTAGATGCCTTAAAACAACTTGGAAAAGAGCGTTCTGATCAAGTTCTAGATGATATGGATAATGATGATATAGCCTCCTTATTAGACGATATGTCCCCTGAGGGCATATCGGCCTTTCTCTCCGGTATGAAAAAATCAGAATCGACCATTGTTCAGTCCATTCTCGCTTACCCACCAGAAACAGCCGGAAGACTGATGACAAACCGTTTTGTCTGGATACGAAATGATTTCACAGTTCGCGATGCAGTCGATAAGCTTAAATCATTTGCGGACTTTGCCGAAACCATCAACTACTTGTACGTTACGAACGAACAGCGACATCTTGTTGGAGTTGTCTCATATCGGGACCTGCTCATTGCTGACATCAACGACACTATTCAAAACATAATGTTTGAACGCGTCATTTCGGTTTCTGCCCTCACCGACCAAGAAGAAGTAGCTCGTATCATTGAACGATACGACTTTCTTGCGATACCGGTTGTTGAGGAAGACCTGCAACTGGTCGGAATCGTTACTGTCGATGATATTATCGATGTCGTTATTCAAGAAGCGAATGAAGATATCGAGAAACTTTCAGCCTCCGGTAAATCGATTGATTTTGATACTTTGGCTACTGTCGCGACGTATCGCCGCTTACCCTGGCTTATTCTCCTATTGTTTATTGGGTTGGTGTCTGGAAGCATTATCTCCCTATTTGAAGACACTCTTCATCAAGTCGTGGCCCTGACCTTTTTCATGCCCATGATTGCCGGAATGACTGGAAACACAGGCACTCAATCGTTAGCCGTCGTAGTGCGAGGACTTGCTTCGAAAGACATTGATTCCACCATTGTCAAAAGGTTAATCCTGCGCGAATTTGTCGTTGGCTTACTTATTGGGTTAATATGCGGGACTCTGATTGCCCTCATTGCCTATTTGTGGCAGGGCAGCCTTGTGCTTGGTTTTGTAGTTGGAAGTTCACTTATCTTGACCTTAATCATTGGAACGTTGGCCGGAACCGTTATTCCATTAATTCTATACAAATTCAATATCGACCCTGCTGTGGCATCTGGACCGCTAATTACAACCATTAATGATATTTTTTCTCTCATCACTTATTTCACTATCGCTTCTTGGTTTCTTCACGCTCTGATGTAAGAATAAGGCTAGAATAAGAAGCAAACAATAGTGGTAATTAATTGATGTCGCCCTACTTAATACTATATAGTGAAAGATAGAATTCTCTTAACTAGGAGGTGTATGTTCTACCAGTATGTAGAACTGCCCATTGATTACTATAAAAATAATTGCATTAATTCTCTTAATTGCTTTAACCGCTTTTTTTGTGGCTTCAGAATTTGCCATCGTAAAAGTTCGTTCATCAAAACTCGATCAACTAGTGGCTGAAGGAAATAAAAAAGCGATTTCTGCCAAAAAGGTCATTTCAAACCTTGATGGTTACCTATCTGCTTCACAGCTCGGTATAACCATTACCGCGCTAGGACTCGGTTGGCTTGGGGAGTCGACAATCGAGGCCTTGCTAGAACCAGTATTTGAACAGTTTGAATTCCCCTCCTCCATTACCGATACATTATCTTTTGTGATTGCTTTTGGATTAATTACGTTTTTGCATGTCGTCATCGGAGAGTTGGCTCCTAAAACGGTAGCTATTCAAAAAGCGGAAAGTGTTTCGTTAGCTTTATCACGACCACTAATCATATTTTATAAAGTGATGTACCCATTTATATGGGCGTTAAATGGTTCTGCGCGTTTTATCGTTAGTCTTTTCGGTTTAAAACCCGCCTCCGAACATGAAATGGCTCATTCTGAAGAAGAATTACGAATTATTTTATCGGAAAGCTATAAATCCGGCGAAATAAATTCTTCCGAGTACAAATATGTAAATAAAATTTTTGAATTTGATAATCGTGTTGCCAAAGAAATCATGGTGCCCCGGACCGAAATTGTGAGTTTCGAGAAAGACACGAGCATTGATGAAGTTATGAGCACGGTTAGCATTGAAAAATTCACGCGTTACCCCATTACCGAAGGCGATAAGGATAATATTATTGGAGTGATAAACATTAAAGAGGTATTAACCGATTGTTTACAACGTAAACAATCCGAATCACATCCTCTTACTCACTATATCAAACCGATTAGATCCGTTATTGAAACCATCCCGATTCATGACCTTCTTTTAAAAATGCAAAAAGACCGAATGCATATGACCATCTTAATGGACGAGTATGGTGGAACCGCCGGGCTCGTAACAGTTGAGGACATTCTCGAAGAAATTGTTGGTGAAATTCGAGACGAGTTTGATGCTGACGAAATTCCACTGATCCAAAAAAAGGGAAGCCATCATTACATCCTTGATGCAAAACTACTCATTACAGAAGTAAATGATTTGCTCCATTTGGATTTATCTGATCAAGATGTGGATACAATTGGAGGCTGGATGCTCACCCAAAAGTATGACCTACTAGAAAGCGATATCCTTGATGAAGACGGTTATGAATTTAGAGCCATCGAAATCGAAGGCCATCACATTTCCTACGTTGAAGTAAAAAAAAGGGATCAAGTCAAACAACCTCATCCTGATTGATCGAGGTTGTTTTTCTCTTCTGTGGAGATCATCATTGTCCAAACGGAGTATCTTTGATAGATTATAAAGAGTACGTTGATTTTAGTTTTGTGAAATACATGAAAAGTATAGGTGATATAGATGGAAGATCGCCATCGTTTTACAGATAAATTTGATTGGGGTTTGCTACTGCTGATCCTCTTATTTTTTGCAGCAAGTACGATGGGCATTTCAAGTGCCCAAACAACAGGACAATATATAACCAACTTTGTCTATAAACAAGGGGTTTGGTATGTCGTTGGTTTAGGTATTATTGCTGTCTCCCTATTTTTTGACCCTGAACAATTTAAACGACTTGCATGGTATCTTTACGGATTCGGTATATTCTTGTTGGCTTTTTTGCTTATTGCTCCAGAAAGCATTGCTGAAGAAAGAAATGGAGCAAAAAGCTGGTTTATCCTTGGACCACTAGGATCCATTCAACCGTCTGAATTTATGAAAGTTTTTTTGATTTTAGCGCTAGCCCGGGTCATTTCTAATCACCATGAACAACATATAGATAAAACCATACAAACAGACATGCTTCTGCTCGTAAAAATTGGTATTACTTCTCTTTTCCCATTAGCCTTGATTATGCTCCAGCCAGACTTAGGTACATCTCTAGTACTGATCGCCATTATTACAGGAATCATCCTTGTATCGGGTATCACTTGGAAAATCCTCATTCCCATCTATGGATTGATCACGGCAGTCGGTGTTGCTGTATTTTCCTTGGTAATTTGGGCACCAAATGTACTAGATAAGTATCTTGGGGTAAAATCATATCAATTTGGCCGGATATATTCTTGGCTTGACCCTTATAGCTACCAAGATCGAGAAGGATTTCACCTCGTAAAATCCTTAAATGCGATTGGATCTGGACAAATCTCCGGGAAAGGGTACCAAGACCGTGAAGTCTATTTGCCAGAAAGTCACACAGACTTTATCTTTAGTATTATCGGGGAAGAATACGGATTTATCGGTTCGAGTTTTGTAATTAGTTTATTTTTTATGTTGATTTATCATTTAACCAAAACAGCCTTAGAAACAAAAGAACCGTTTAATGCCTATATTATTGCCGGAATCATCAGTATGATCACATTCCATGTATTTCAGAACATCGGCATGACTATCCAACTTCTCCCGATAACTGGTATTCCTCTTCCGTTTATTTCATACGGTGGCAGTTCGTTAATGGGGAATATGCTGGCACTCGGATTAGTCTTTAGCATGAGATTTTATCATCGAACCTATATGTTCTCGTCTGACGATAATTGATTTAATTAGCAACAAAGCATACAAAGAGAGCCTTATCAATTGAAAAGAAAAATAGCACAACGAAATAACGCTCCTAGAAGGTGATTCTTGAAGCGTTTTTTTGTTGCTTTAAACAAGGGCTGCATTCGCAAAGATTGTTGCTTTTCGAATCAATCTCTACACGTTGCTACAGCTTGGTTTCAGGGCATTTTTTCGTCTATTTTTGAAAAGTATTATACCAGCAAAGTGGAGGATTCCATCTGAAATTAGACTAATGAGCAACAATATATCTGAAAAAGCCTTGTCAATAGACGGATGAAAATTATATAGGCTTTCATCATTCTTCTCTCTTGGTACCGATTTTAACGGTAACTCTGTTTAAGAAATAGAGATTTTCAAAGGGTTTTTAAGCTTTTCGCGAAAAAACTTGCAACTTCTTCTAGAAATTGTATAATAGTCATAATATATAGCTCTTTTCGTATACATTGTGGCTATTTCATCTGATTTTAGAGTGAATCGCCCATTTCACTGTTGATTTCCATTAAAAATAGACGAAATGATGCCCGATACAAAGCCATATCACCGTTTATAGACTGGTGCGAAAAGCAACACACTTTGCAAAAACAGCCTAATATATTGAAAAAATTCATGGATGAAGACAGTAGCTAAACTGATTACTCAAGCGAGTCGGGGATGGTGTGAGCCCGGTGGAGATCAGATAGTGAAACGCACTTCTGAGATATCATACTGAACTCGAGTAGGTATGATCGGATCTTCCGTTATCGATTAGAGTGCCCACCTATCGTGGGAACGAGAGTGGTACCGCGACAAAAGTTCGCCTCTTTTTATAGAGGCGGGCTTTTTATATTTTTAGGAGGAGATAAAATGGATTTCAAAAAACTGATTTGTGAAAGTTTATTGCCGCTACTACCAGAAGGAATTGACGAAGGGACCCTTCACTCACTGATTGAAACACCTAAACATGCTCAACAAGGTGATTTTTCCTTACCGTGTTTTCAGTTCGCTTCGTCTTTACGTCTTTCACCTACTGTCATTGCCGAAACTTTAGCCGAAAAGATTGATGATCCACTTTATCAAAAAGTTGAAAATAAAGGTCCTTATCTAAATTTCTTTTTATCGTCTCATCAACTGAGTCAACCCATTATTCAAACCATCTTGTCACAAGGAATCCATTATGGCTCCTCGAGTGTTGGAAAAGGAAAAGTCATTGCTCTTGATATGTCTTCTCCGAACATTGCTAAACCCTTTTCTATGGGGCATTTACGTTCTACTGTCATCGGGAATTCGATCAGTTTACTCGCTGAAAAACGCGGCTATAAAACCGTTAAAATAAACTATATCGGAGACTGGGGTACACAATTCGGAAAATTAATTGTTGCCTTCAAGAAATGGGGAGATTCTGAAAAAGTCAAAAAAAATCCAATTAGCGAATTATTCTCTCTTTACACAAAATTCCATGACGAGGCCGCCACTCAACCAGATTTAGTAGCAGAAGGTCGAAAAGCCTTTAAGCTACTTGAAGACGGAGATGCTGAAATTATCCAGCTTTGGCAATGGTTCCGCAACGAATCTTTACAAGCATTCCAAAAAATCTACGCATTACTTGGAATCGAATTTGATTCCTATCAGGGAGAATCCTATTATAACGAGAAAATGGGAGAATTCATTTCCCTGTTACAAAAAAAGAATTTATTGCACTCCTCTGAGGGAGCAACCATTGTACCACTAGAAACGGAAGGACTTCCTCCTTGCCTGATTCAAAAGTCCGATGGCGCTACCCTTTATGCAACTCGGGATCTTGCCGCTGCATTAGACCGATACCATATGTATGAATTTTCACACGCTCTGTACATTGTCGGCCAAGAACAACGTATCCACTTCCAGCAAGTCTTTTCTGTTTTGAATCAGCTTGGCTACTCTTGGGCGACCCGTTTGAAACATATACCGTTTGGTTTGTATTTAATGAACGGAAAGAAAATGTCCACAAGAAAAGGTCATGTCGTTTTGTTAGAAGATATGTTGAAAGAGGCGATTTCCCTTGCAAAACATAATATTATGGAGAAAAACCCTCAACTTCCTAATGCAGAAAGCGTCGCTGAAGCGGTCGGAGTTGGAGCAGTTATTTACCAAGACCTTAAAAATGAGCGAAAAAATTCCGTTGATTTTTCGATGGAGGACATGTTGAGATTTGAAGGGGATACTGGTCCTTACTTGCAATACACCTTTGCAAGAGCGCAATCCATCCTCAGAAAATCGGCTAGTGGTGTTGGTGGGTTTTCAGGACTAAGCGACGAATACAGTTGGGCATTAGTGAAGAAGTTAAACTTATTCCCATCTATCATTCACCAATCTCATGACCAATCTTCACCTCATTACTTAGCAAAGTATTTATTTGAAACAGCTCAAACATTCAATAAGTACTATGGAAAAGTCCATATTTTGGCTGATGATATCGAACGTTCTTCAAGACTAGCCTTGCTCTCTAGTTTCACTACCGTATTGGCTGAGGGCTTGCGACTGCTTGGTATCCGCGCTCCCGAAAGCATGTAAAACAAATTCCTTCCTATTTCCCAAGAAATTTTAAAAAGATTGGTTGATATATGACGTTAATGTCGAAAAATGGTATACTCTTATTTACTTGAATCGAAAAAGGAGTATTGTATTTATGTCTGAAATGATATCCGCAGTCGAAACTTGGTTTATGAATTACGGGGTATGGGGACTGATTTTATTATCTTTTACAGAGTCTTCTTTCTTTCCCATTCCTCCCGATGTATTAATAATCCCAATGGCGCTTGCGAACCCTGATAGCGCCCTTCTATATGCTTTTTATACAACGCTAGCCTCTGCACTTGGATCCATTTTCGGCTGGTATATTGGAAAAAGACTAGGACGACCTGTCTTACAAAGATTCATTTCTGAAGAACGTATCCTAAAAGTAGAAGAATACTTTAATAAATACGGACCGCTTGCGATTCTAATTGCAGGATTCACACCTATTCCTTATAAGGTATTTACCGTTTTTGCAGGTGTATCCAAGATGAAAATTCGCGTCCTTTTCCTTTGGTCTCTAGTCGGTCGAGGCATTCGTTTCTTCTTAGAAGCTTTTCTCATCATCCGTCTGGGTGAACAAGCGCTACCTTTTATTGAAGAAAACTTGACCACCCTATCTATCGGAGCTGCCGTTCTGATCCTCTTCGTTTATGGGGGTTACCGCTATTTTCAAAAAAAACAGCAGACATCTTAAAACACTAAATTGACACTCCCACCCCTAAAGGGACAAGCTGAGCACCTTTCGGTATCAGTGGGATTCTTAAGTGATTAAACCGAAGTGCATTTCTGCTATCGGAGTATGACCTTAAGATGAGGGTATGCCATTACCCCTCCTAAGACAGTGCCTATAGCATCTTAGGCTGATCGACTATTACCGTCAATCACAGGTGCATATCGAATATTCATTGCACCGACCTTATCTCTATGTGTTTCAAACCCACAAGAACACTTATATTTTCTGTCTTTTGCTTTGTTCTTTTTAGAACAATTAGGACAGGTTTGAGAAGACCATGTTGGTAGATTCTTTTCGTTTTTACGGCTTGTTCTTGCCGTCTGTCTTATGTTGGTCAATTGTTCTAACCGAATGACAGAAATATGATTATCAATTGCGAAATCAACAATGGCACGACTTAGTTTGTGGTCTTGGTCTTTCATATATCGTTGTTCCTTATCATTGAGATTACGGATAGCATTTAGTTTTTTACCCATGCCTAGTTTTTTTCTTTTTGTTCTGAACACTCGCTTTACAAATTTATTTTTTCTTCCGTTCCCAAAGAAACGGGTTTTACCAGCATCCGTTACTGCAACGGCAGGCACTTTTAATCCTAAATCAACGCCCATAATCTTTGTACCTGTCTTATATTCTGTGGGAATAGTGACAGCTATTTGTGCAATCCATTTATGTGATTTTCTAGTTATACGCAATGTACCAAGCTTATGCTTTAATAATTCAAAGTTACGGTTATCTTTATCCGTTAATAAAGCACGAACGGGAACTTTTTTAGATTTTCCCTCAACCATTAAAGGTAGATAGATTTTTTGAAAGTCAAACGAGTAGTTTTGATTGTTCCAGACACAAACAGATTTTTTAAGAATAGGGACAATTTTATATTTACTTTTCTTCACTTTTTTTGAGAATACACTCCTTGCATCTTTAATCGCTTGATTTTTGATTGCACTAGGAAGAAAAGCATCTACATGCTTACTTGTTTTCTTTGTACTTTTCTT
>NZ_JAYKTS010000029.1:6997-47592 GCF_037024155.1 Bacillus sp. 2205SS5-2 | reverse complement strand
GGTTTCGTAAACGGGGTTTTATCCACCAAAAAAGAGGCGACCTCAGACCTGCATTAACAGGATGAACAGTTTAATGCATCATTAAACCGCTAGACCCCATTTTCATTCATTGCGGTGTCTGACAGGACATGGGGTTTCGTAAACAGTGTGGTTATTCATCTGATATTTGACTAAATTCTCTATCTCATTATTGATTTCCATCAAATATAGCCTAACCCAATATTTACAGCAGCTAATAGCTAGATCCTATACGGAAACAACCAAAATATATATGGCTGATTGTCACTTGTTCCAATATTTATTTTTTGAAAGAAGGCGTTTTATTGTTCTGATTTGACCGCGGTGGCTAATCTCGTCTTCAAAAACGTGAAACCAAAGATAATAGTTATTATATGGAATTCCATTTGCCCATTGTTTTTCTTCATATAACCAATCATCGCCATGCTTCTTAAGCTGGGATAATGTTTGATTTCTGACTTGAGATAGTTCATTCAAATAATATTCAACATCATTCTTCCTTATTGTATTTCTTCCTTCTTGCCCAAGTTCTAACGCATGTCTCCAGTTCTGAAACTCACCTTCATTCAAATCACGTCCTTCGAATGATATGACTTGATGGACAAATTCAATTGATGCAATATGTAATAATAAAGAACCAATTGAATTTGACCCTTCATCTACCAAGTAATCTAAGTCGAATTCTGTTAATTTTTTAATTTCATCGATGGTGATGGCTCTTGTGTGTTCTAACATGGAAACCAGTTCTCCTATCTTACCTGTGAAGTTTCCGGTTGCTTTTATCCTGTAATCTATCATTTTTCTTCCCCCTAAAAAATCTACATTAAGGATACCAATTCATACAAAAAAATATAGACTTATATATTTTGGATATAAATGGTATGATGTGATTAGATACAGAAAAGGTCCTTCTGATTTTATAAGATGGCCTTTTTTCCTCAACATTATTAATATCGGAGGTTCTCAATAGTACCTGACCTAACCATACACATGAATTAATTTTGTATGGTAAAACAGTCAAAGTTCACCCGATCTTTTTAAGTAGAAAAAGGTTGAAAATTTTTAAAACATTGTTTTTAATCTTATTTAAAGAAAAAGATAGTATATAATAAAGTGACCACATGCAGGAGGTACACTATGAAAAAACAAAATTACCAAAACCACAAAAAAATCGACCCAGTCTTTCATCGAGTGATCTCGCTACTTGCTCTCATCACGCTCCTTTTAGCCGTGATCTTCTTCGTTCAAACCATGGGCACTGAATTGCTATTAAGTCTTGTGATTCTATTCATTGTCTTCACGCTTATTGTTGTTGGGGCAAAGCTAAGATTATATGCTCTCCAGCTTCAGGATCGCATGATTCGCACGGAAGAAAATTTCCGTTACTATCGAATGACAGGAGAACTATTAGACGCTAATCTCACATTAAAACAAGTGATTGCACTTCGATTTGCATCGGATGAAGAATATCCAAAGTTGGTGGAACGTGCGCTAATCGAAAAATTGTCACCAGATGAAATCAAAAAGTCTGTTCAGAACTGGCGCGCTGATCATTACCGGCTTTAATGAATGGGGAAGGTGGAACAGCTCATGAGGGGCTGTTTTTTTGTTTAGGCTCATTTTCAGATAATGTAGAATCTCTTATAACATAGCTGTTGATTTCCTTTCCAATTAATTTTTCAGAAAAATAAACAAATTAATACAGCGAAAAAATTTGTTGGCTTGTGAAAATGATGAAACCACATTTTCTCTCTGGGGGAGTGGTAAGTCATCAGGGGTTCGTATTTGTTGTTTCTTTTAAGGAAATTAATAATGGAACCCTACATCTTGATAATTATTTCGTTCAAAAATAGACGAATAGAGGTCCCTTATCCTTTCCTTTTAGCGAAGCATATAGGGCATATGAAAGGAAGAATAAGAAAGTAATTTTCATTATTGATGATATTTTTCTTATTGGTTTTGACAGTTAATTATTTATCTGAAAATGATAAATTACTAATAGAAATGATGCATTTAATAGTGTAAGAAGGGAAGAAGAGTATAAAATTCCAGTTTCTTCAAAGGATTTTGTTGTTAATATAGTGACCGTAAGTGAACAACTAGGTCAACAATTAGATGAAATGGCCAGAATGTATACGAATAGAGTCTTAAAAAAATAGTGGGTGAAAGAAGTTATCCTGAAAAAAAGAGAAGAAATGAGGGAGAAATTGAAAGGATTATATTGCAATACGGCGAATGTTTTATAATGAACACAGGTTAAGTTAGTCATAGGTAAAGAAGAATTCAGAAATTTGTGAATAAAAAAATCAACCAAAAGGAGAATGTGGAATGAATTATCGAATCGAGAAGAAAGAATCATTTACTGTCATCGGTCAAAGTAAAAGAGTTTCAACCAGTGATGGTAAAAACAACCAACAAATTCCTGTGTTTTGGGACGAAGTGTCAAGAAATGGTGTCGGACACCAAATCTTAGAAATCGCAGAAAATGAAGAATTTGTCGGAGTTTGTATGGACTTCGATCAGGAAAAAGAGGAATTCACCTATATGATTGGTGCCGAAACCACTAACCAACAGACGCAATTTGAAGAAAGAGAAATTGGCAAGAATACATGGGCAGTGTTTGAAAGTGTTGGACCATTACCTGAGGCTATCCAGTCCATATGGCAACGAATTTTCTCCGAATGGTTTCCGACTTCTGGATATGAGCATGCAGACGAAGCTGAATTTGAGCTTTATCCACCTGGAAATACTGCAGATGATAATTACAGCTGTGAGGTTTGGATTCCGGTTATGAGGAAGTAAAAGAAAGAATAAAAGTGTAAGAGGCAACTTGTCCAAACGAAACATACTTATAGTGGTATGTTAAAAAGGCTAGTCCAATGTAATGGCTGTTTTAGCAAAGTTTGTTGCTTTTCGTAATAGTTTCTTATCTTGATTTAGCTTTGTTTCGGGCATCATTTCGTCTGGTTTTGATGGAATTCAACTGTGAAATGGAGGATTTAATCAAAAATATGATGAAATAGCCTCAATGTATACGAAAAGAGCCAATGTAAAAGACGAGACATTTTGAAAAATAAGCAATGGGATGAAGAGTGCTCCTTAGACTAGGTTTTGGGGAAAGCGGATTTTACTTTTAATTTTTTGAAAGACCTAAATCACTTTCATAGTAAAGAGATAAATTCAATAAAGATCTACATAAAAAGGATGCTATTATGAACATAATTAGAGTTAATTCGAATGTTTTTTGTTTCTGCGTTTCTTGCAACCTTTATCCATGAATAAGGTCATTTCGTTTTCATAAAACTTTTTAAGAGAACCGTATATGAAATACGCATTGGGGAGGGACAACAATTGTTTCTCTAGGTGTATTTCATTTTTATCAAAGGCTCTTTTCGCATACTTTGTTGTTGTAGCATGCAAAAAAGATGGAAACACACTTTTCTTTCATCATTTCGGGTTAAAATGCTGCGAAAAGATGCCCAAAGTCATTCTTCATCACGATAGGAGGGCTCATTCTAGGAGCCACATTCTTTGCGAAACGGTCCTAATAAAAGTCCCCTTTTTCTTTGTGGAGGATCACTGACTCTTTGGTAAAGTAAGGTTGACTTCTTTTTTGCAGTCAGCCTTTCTGCTGAGAATAGAGTATACATTTTTGAGAGTGAATAGTACTACGGGACTATACCTATTCCACCCAAAGAGCAAAGAGCCTCCTTATAATATTCGCATTTTTTTATTTTGGGAATTTTGACTGGTAGTTGACAAATGTAATCCCCTAGTAAAATACCTAAGCAGTTTTCACTTGTCAGCCAAATTATAATAGTAATGTGGCCATGCCAAGTGATCATTTCCCAGCACCAATCGATTGTAGAGTATCCCTTACATTATTCGTGAAAAATCGTGTCAAGGTGTTGCGGACATTGGGATATAAGTAGGTTCAACAGTTCTGAAAGTTCCATAAATTAATCGTTACCATACCGCCTACTTCTTACAAGGTTTAGGAAGGTACATTGTTTTCCAGAGAATAAAATTCTTCCTCTAACCACCTCATACTAATCCTTCATGAAAAAATTTATTGTAAAAAGGATCCGTCACAGTAAATTCAAGCATGTTCCAAGGTGTTTTCTCTAGCCCAAAATTTACATAGGGATAGTTTTTCTGTTAACAAACAACGAATGATAGCTTTTGATATTCCTGGAGAGGTGTCTCCATGGCGCACTGATAGATAAATAAAGATATCCTTAAATGAAATCTGACCATAAAGAGGAAGTGTGTTTTCAAACTGGTGTTTCCAGTTGAGTTGAAAGTCTAAAAAATCTAGGTGAAAAGTGTAGGCTTTTTGAATACTAAAGATTCGAAAGATGGGGATTATCATTTCAAGAAGTCACGACCTTTCTTTCATCCAACTTTGGAAGAGTAGTGACGTTTTTTGTTCTTGAAAGGGAAGAGAAGTACAAAACGGAAAATCAATTTCTTCATTTAGAATGTTAAATTATCCATTTAGATAATACTTCAATCCTCTATTTAGCATATGATCAGATTTGAAAAAAACTGTACAAAAATACCTTAGGTGAGGCTGATTTCGCAAATAATGTTGTTTTTATCAAAGGCTGTTATCGCAAAGATTGTGGCTTTTCGAATCAAAAGGAATTCCTTGACTTGTATGATTTCGTGCTCTTTTCCTAATGAAAGATTCTTCATTTCTAGATAAAAAAGAAGAAATCAATCGAAAAACCCTACTGCCTGTTTTTTCTTTGTGTAAAGAGCAACAATGTATACGAAAAGAGCCTTATCAAAAGAATCTATTCCGTAAAAGGCAAGGGTTCCAATGACTTAACGGTCTGTTGGCACCAGATTGAACAATTCTGTAATGAAGGGGTTAGAAAAGTAGTAGATATATTCAAGTTTATCATCTACTTACATAAATAATGTGAATCTATTAGAATTTTCCTGCGTTTTCAAAATGCATAATGGACTAAATAAAAAATCTTTGTAATTAGTGGGAATTATCAAAGAAAGAATTTTGACACCATGAAGTGATTAGCTTATCAATACTAAACTGTTGTATTTTTGCCTTCCGAATGGCAACGAATTCTGCATGATTTTTAATAGATATAGTATTAAAGAGAGCCGTTGCGGTAATTGGGATGTAATTTTGAGGAAAGGTCTATTGAAAATCAGGCATAGTAATGCTAATCAAAAGACGTTACAATTAAAGGAAGGAAGAAACAATATTCGTGCGGTTTTAATAATAGAAAGTATCAAATTGAACATAGAATGAAATCTTGTGTGTCTGTCGTCCTCTGAGAAACCTCAGAATGAGGCAGGCACCTCTTTGAGAGGTCATGTAGAGAATGAAGAAAAAATGGATTGAAAATACTGATGCGGTTTATGAGCTAGCGGAGCAAAAGGCGGCTATATATTTCTCCTCTCTATATACCCAAGTGAAGGAAAAGACCTATGTCTCCTCTTTAACAAAAGAAATAGATTCGTGGAAACACAATCATATTCATCATCCACTCGTTTCGTTTTTTTCTCGTAAAAAGAAAACCTCTGAATCTAAAGGGTATGATCATTACCTTAGATGGCTGGATTATACAGGGAAATTAGATGATTATTTAGACCGTAGCATTTCTTATATTTTTATGCGTGACCTTGGCCAATCGTTAGACTCTCCAACTACTCAAACTAGAATTCGACAAGTAGTAGATAGTTTGAAAAGTCAACTTAAAACGAATGATGCGGGCAAAGCAGATTCGTTGAGTATGTCTGTTTTATACCGGATGGCGCAAAAAGAAGGGATTGAAACCACATTCATTTGGTTAATCAATAAATTAAAGGCCGTCTCTTCTCACATTCCAGCCGGGATGGATGCTGAACAAGCGCAGAGAAAGCAAATCAAAATCATTTCCGGATTGATTATGCATGAAATGGAAGATATGGAAGATGCAATATCGTCGGAAGAACGGAAAATAAGACTAGATCAAGCGATACGATTAGGTTATTCCTACGGGTTAACTTATCCATTCATTGACGACCTTTTGGATGCTAAAATTTTATCCATTGAAGAAGAAAAAGAATATTCTGATTTAATCCGAACGACTCTCATTACAGGGTCTGTTCCAGAATTAGGGGAGTGGACAGGTGAAAATGGGGAGCTGATTCGCTACATTCATTTGGAACTTCGAGAAGCGTTCCTTTATATTAAAGCTCATCAGCGCCCAGAAACGATAGACATCTTTTTTGAGCAATCCTATGTGTTTTTTCATGCTCAAGAAGTCGACCGAGTTAAGAATCTGGCGAATCCACATTATACAAATGAAGAGCTTTACATTCCGGTTATATTAAAATCTTCTTTTTCTCGTTTGATTGTTCGTTCGGTCATGAGTGCATCAGAGGATGAGGAATTTTACAATCGCACCTTCTTTTATGGCCTCTATAATCAGTTGGCAGATGATTTTGCGGATATGTTTGATGATCAGAGGGACGGGGCTGTTACACCGTACACTTATTATATGAAGTACCATACTCAGCGGGAAGATCTAGTCAATCCGTTTGAATTATATTGGACGGTTATCTCTCATCTAATCCAAAATGTTTATCATTCCGATCCGAAGACATCAGAGGTGATTCTCGACCGAGCGATTAACGGATTGAAACGATATAAAGAACGAATGGGAGTTGAAAAGTACTTTGAGGTAATGGAGCTATTTGCCTCCGGAATTCCAAGATTCAATCGACTCATTCAAAAAATGGTGCAAAAAGCTGACGATGTTGATTTCTTTGATAAATTTCTGCGGGATCAGATTATTACGACCTTGAAAATTGAGCGAAAAGAGCAGGATGACTTTTTACATACGATCAAAGACGTTCGAGAACAGATCAACAAAAATTTAAAAATTCACCCGAACAACATGAGTTCTACTGTAAATCAGTCCATCATTGCTGCGGCGAATTATAGTCTAGAAGGAAGTGGAAAAAGGTTGCGACCGATTGTGACCTGGATGATGAGTGTTCACAAATATGGTTTGAATCCTGCAGAAATTATTCCTTTATTAAAATCACTGGAATACATGCATACGGCTTCTCTAATCTTTGATGATCTACCATCTCAAGATAATGCAACAATTCGCCGCGGTCATCCGACCCTCCATACAGTGCATTCAATTGCCGTTGCCGAATTAACCGGTCTTTTTCTGACACAAAAAGCGATTGAAGAACAAACTTCATTGAAAGAGTTCAATGCTAAAACAGTCCTCAAATTAATTCACTATACTACTCAAGTGACTGAGGATATGTGTAAGGGACAGGCAATGGATTTGGATTTTAGAGGGAAAGCAGTGACATTAGAACAATTAAAAGCCATGGGTTTTTATAAAACCGGTCTTGGATTTGAAGCGTCGCTTATCATGCCGGCCATTTTAGCTCATGCAGAGGAAGAAGAAATTGATGCGTTGAAAAAATTCGCCTATCATGCAGGGCTTGCATTTCAGATTAAAGATGACTTGCTTGATGTGGAAGGAAATCTGAAGCATTTTGGTAAAGCGATTGGTAAAGATGTTGAAAACAATCATTCAACTTTTGTGTCCATTCTCAGTCTAGAAGGAGCAAGAAAAGAGATGTGGGAACAGTACTGTCTTGCCATCGAAGCACTGAAAAAATTGCCAAATTCCCCTTCTTTTCTGAAGCATTTAGTAAATTATTTGGTGAATCGGGATCACTAAAATTTTTCATCCCTTTCTCCGTTTCGTGTTTGATTTTTTGAAGTAGTATGCTCTAATAGAAAAAGAACAATGATTTATGCTGCTCTAAGTAGCGAAAGAAGAGAGGAAGCGCGGTTGAAAAAGTTTAAGAAATTTTACGTTGAGGTTACCAGTGTTTGTAATCTTGCATGCAGCTTTTGCCCCCCAACAGAAAGGCAGAAACAATTTATCTCCTTGGAGGACTTTTCTCTGAGGTTAGATCAAATTAAACCATATACAGATTTTATTTACTTACATGTGAAAGGTGAGCCCTTACTACACCCTAAAATAGATCAACTGTTAAACATTAGTCATGAAAAAGGGTTTAAAGTTAATATTACAACGAATGGAACTTTAATTAATAAGAAGAAGCAAAGATTACTGAATAAACCTGCAATAAGACAAATGAATTTTTCACTTCATAGTTTTGATGGACATCCGGGTTCTACAGATAAAGAGGGCTATGTGAAAAGCGTTCTTTCTTTTATCAAAGAAGCTACGAGTCAATCAGACCTAATAGTTTCACTGAGGTTATGGAATTTGACACAGGACAATATGACGAATATTGACAAACAACGAAATCGGCAACTGTTAGAAATCATTGAGAAGGATTTTGATTTACCTTTCAAAATTGAAGAAAAGGTTAGCCCAGGAAGTGGCGTAAAAATTGCCGAACGTATCTTTATCAATCAAGATTCTGAGTTTCAGTGGCCAGCGCTACATGAAGAAGAGGATGATGGAAAGGGCTTTTGTTATGGTCTTCGAAATCAGGCAGGTATTTTAGCCAATGGAACCGTGATTCCTTGCTGTTTAGATGGAGAGGGAGTAATCAGCCTTGGCAATATTAATGATACCTCTTTTTCTGATATTATCGAGGGTGAGCGTGCCCAGAAGCTCGTTGATGGCTTTTCTCAAAGAGTGGCAGTCGAAGAGCTATGTAGAAAATGCGGGTATCGAAAACGGTTTGGAAAATAAACAGGTAAATCCGCAATAAGATAGGGTAGGCTTCTCTGTTTTAATATTCAAGTTGGATTGGTGTTACCGTGGAAAAGTACGGGAATCTACTAGTTGATTCCCGTACTTTTTTATAATGATCCTTCCTATTATTTTTTGAAAAGCGAGGGATAGAATCTCCCGAGCGAAACACCTGATCCTAAAATATTCATTGCCACTAACTGCATACTGTTACCTAAAACATGAATCTACTTGTTGGAGGCAACTTGTAGGGGTATCTCCACGTCACTACGAAAACTATTCAGATGAATTTAGCTATCAATTTAATTTCATGTAATACCTAGGCGGCTGTTCAGTAGCTCCTCCGAAACTCAAATCACCTCTAGTGCTGAGTTAGTGTCTAGTAGGATTAAAAATCCTTGACCAACCGGTGTTTCATGTTAATGAGGGCTTTTATTCCACTAAAGCTGTTTTGGCAAACTTTTTTGCTTTTTGAATCAGACTTTAAACGATGATATTGCCTTGTTTCGGTACATCTTTTCGTCTGTTTTGAAAGGGAATCAACATTTCAAAGAGTGAATATTTCAATAATTAGACTAAATAGAAACAATGTAAAGAAAAGAGCCTACATTAAAGATGAAGTTGGACATAATTTCATCCTGAATTATTCATAGAATTTTTAATAATAGCTACAAACGCATATCTAACAGGCTTTCTTTTAGATCATACATGCATGAAATAAATGAAAAAAGAATCCGTTTCTGATAGGGTATAAGTACGACCAAATAACCAACAGAAAGGATTCTTTTCATGGCTACTTTACCCCAAATATCACTGGATTTCAACCCTAGGATTAAATTATCAGATCAAGGAGGTTCTCTTTCCTCTGACACAGGTGAACTTCTTATTAGAGAATTTGATGAAAAAAATAGGTTTCTCCAAAACAGTGGCTCATCATCTAAAACTAAAGGACAACAGAAGATACTATGTCCATTCGAATGAACAGTTGCTTCCTCAAAAGATGTATCAATAGATCGCAGGGTATTTTCAAGATGACGCTGCGGATCACTTGACGACCGATCCTGTTTTTACACAAATCATTGGTACAGATGCTTTGGCTTCTCAACCTAGCTTGTCTCGTTTTTTCAGGCGTTTTGATGCCAAATCCACCGAACAATTAAATCAAGCGAACCAAGAGCTTCTTGACAAAATTCATCGATTCCGAGAGTCCAAATCACTCCTAATTGATTTGGATTCTACTCATTCCGATACCTATGGAAATCAAGAGTCTTCAGCTTACAATGGTCACTATGGGACGATTGGTTTCCATCCATTAGTCGCTTTTGATGGGGGTACTGGCGATTTTTTGAAAGCCAAGCTAAGACCAGGGAATGTTTATACTTCTAATGGAGTTGTGGAATTTATCCAACCTCTTATTGAATATTACAACGAAAAGTTCCCAGAGACGACACCATTTCTTCGTGGGGATAGTGGAATTGCGGTTCCAGCCCTGTATGAGTTGTGCGAAAAAGAATCCGTTTTCTACGTAATTCGACTCAAATCTAATGCAAACCTACAAAAAATAGCCAATGAACTCCACCCATCTACAAGCCCTTCTAATGCAATGGAGACGGAATGTTATTATGAAGAAACGATGTATCAGGCAGCATCTTGGACAAAACCTAGAAAAGTAATCATCAAATCCGTTCGTCCTAAAGGTGAACTGTTTTTTAATCATTCCTTCATTGTGACCAATCTAGTAGCTGCCTTCTCACCCAAGGATATCGTCCAAACGTACCAAAAAAGAGGAACGATGGAAAACTATATAAAGGAAGCCAAAAACGGATTTGGTTTCGATAAAATGAATAGTCATTCCTTTCAAGTGAATGAAGTAAGAATGATGTTCACTCTTCTAGCTTATAACCTAACGAATTGGTTGCGAACCCTTTGTTTTCCAGAAGAAAAAAAGAGCATGCAAATTGAAACTATCCGCACAAAAATGATTAAAGTCGCTAGCAAACTAGTTAAATCAGGAAGGTCCCTTTATTTTAAATTATCTTCCAGTTTTGTGTACCAGAAATTCTTTTGGAACGTACTTCGGCGAATTCAAAGCATAAAGTTAGAGTGAATTTTCAGGGGAACCCCTTTTTGAAAATTCTAGATTGAACCAAGGGGGACGTCTGCCCAAAATCCGACTAATTTTATATAAGGTTATTTCACGAGAGGGTGGTACAGGTTCAATTGAGTTACTTTTGAAATTTTTCTTTAAAGCTATCGTCCAATCAGAATCGTTGTTTTTCATCAAAATAATAGCTATTGTCCCAAATTGAACAATATTGTCCCAGTTATAACAATCAATTTCTCCATTATGGTCAGTAGTAATCCCTTATGAAGTACTAATCACTTGTACATTTTCCCCATCCATTGTCCTTGGAGAGATGGTCTGACATAGGTATATGCCCCCCTATTCCGGTCACCATATGTACCAATGTATAGATGGATGGTGTTGTCAGTAGCTTTGTAGGTTACGGCTGCTATGTCTTCCTCTACCCATTTTACCTTGAAATCGCCACTTGTCTTATAAGGTAGGTCTTCCTTTGGGCGAGCTAAAAAACCATAATCAGTTCTATAATATATTGCCTGACCAGTGTCACTATTTTCCTTTATGACTAATAGATTTTTTAGGTATGGCGAAATGTTAACAATCTGTTTAATTTTATAGCTACGGTTAATCATCAAACCTGAATGAAGGAGGGTTAGGACCACTGTGATAATTGAAAAGAACATTTTCCATTTTTTAGTGATATTGAAGAATGTTAATATGGTGAAAACCATGCACAAAACTATTAAAATGTTGATCACATAAGAATAAGTTCTTGCTCGTTTCCGGTATATTCCCCTTCAAACAATTTCACTTTTTCAATGGGAGCATTTATCCAATTGCTTCCTTTATTATAAGTGATTTGCAGTTGGTCATTTTGAAGCAAGTATCCAATAGAATTATTTTCATAAATTGGTTGCCGTGTGAGAGGTTGAGATGAATCTTGAGTATCTTGTTTTTCAATAGCTTTTTCCGAACTTGATGGGGGAATGTGGGAGAGTATTTCAATAAAAAAGGTGCCTATGAATATACCAGCTACCAGTATACCAGCGGTCCCAATGATTATTTTTTCACATTAAATTACTCCTTTTACATTTAATAAAACTAACTAACTCCAAATAAAATCATAACAGAATGAGCTTGTGGTTGCTCAAACCCTCTTAAGAAAACCCGTTTATCATTTTCCGGGTTCTTTATTAAAGTGAAGGCTGTGAATTGTATTTTTCTGAAAAGTATGGAATTAGTATATTTAGAAAGAAAAATTCTTGTCGCATTTGCTACTTGCGCAATTGTTGATATCAAATTTGCAATAACTGAAGACCATCCGCGTGTTAATGAAGTTGTTTTTTATTAGCAATCGGACTTTATATTGAAGAACTCATTAAAATACTATCCAAAAAAGTTATTCGGTTAAAGGAATGAAATTAGCCAAAACCACTCTAGGAGTAGCAGTTTGAGTCCCGGTATCTAATTATTTATTTGTTGCGAGGTGCAGGTAAATCATGGGAATTTAAGCCTCTTTTCGTTTGACTGTTTTTGCAAAGATGTGGGTTTTCGAATAGGACTACATCCTCTGATTTGTATGACTTCGTGCTTTGTTCCTGATGGATATTCTCCATTTCTAGAAAAAAATAAGAAATCAGTCGGAAAAACCTTACTGCCTGTTTTTTTATTTGTGCCAATAGCAACAATGTATACCAAAAGAGCCTTACGTTTATATTGTTGCTTAAAAAAATAATTATTAATAGAATCCATCATTTTGTCACTAAATTCGTTCAGAAATAGATGAAAGTGAGTTCCGAATTCTTTCTTAATATATATCGAAAAGACACAATTTTTGAGGGAATAACCTTATATAATAATGGAAATCACTGATCTTCAGAAGCTAGTTTAATTGTTGTCAGTACAACTGTTGATGGGTATGTTAATATGAAAGTTACATTACTTCCGTAACAGGTCTAGATTATTAAAGTGGTAATTGTAAAGAGAGAATAGGTGAAAATTGATTTCATTGAGGGCAAATCGCAAAAAAGTATCGATTTTTAGTACCAGTCCTAATTTTATTGATTACCCCATTTGGGTTAAAATACCTATTTTTAGAGAAATTATTGTTTAGAGGGACTGGAGGTATATATAATAACCATCGTTTGCTTTCTATTAATTGCCTGGATTCTAAGCTGGTTTAAGATTGACCATCTATTTATTCGTGCATTTAAAGAACTTTTCAATGAAGAAATTACAAAAGCTAGTTATTATTTTGTCTTTTTTTATATAGGAGCAATCGGTGATCTTACGTTATTTTTTAAGGATATTTTTTATGATAAACTATGAAACCACCTTTAAGAATAAGCGGGATAATGCGGTGATGCAAAATAATTTCAGACTGTATGAAAGGCACTTGATAGTCATGGACTATCCACTAAGATAAGTCGACCAAGTGGTATAATGAATGCTAAACGGGTTATTATACAGTTTTAAACGAGCAGCTATGGAATTGGGAAATGAATTAGGAGGAAATAAATTGAATAATAAAGATAGATTAATTCGATTAAGATATGCCTTAGATATTAAAAACACTGATATGGTTGAAATTTTCAAACTAGGTGGCATTGATGTAACAAAAGAAGAAGTTCTAGAGATACTTAAAAAATCAAATAAGAGTGATGATAATGATGATGATTTCTACGAAGATGAAACCTTGAATGACCGCATGTTAGAGTCATTTTTTAATGGCTTTATCATTTTTAAAAGGGGAAGACAAGAACCAAAACCTGGACAATCTGACAAGCCGGTGATGTTGTATGTCAATGAAAGTATCAATAATATCATGTTGAAAAAATTAAAGATCGCTCTTTCGTTAACTAGTGATGATATGCTTGATATATTAGAAGATGCAGGTGTGTTTATCCGAAATGGTGAATTAGGCGCATTATTGAGAAGAGTTGGACATAAAAATTATCAGGAGTGCGGGGACAGATACGCAAGGAATTTCTTAAAAGGGTTAGCCATTAAATATAGAGGATAAGGCCATGATTCATACTTATGAAGGTACAGAAATTAGCTTTACGATACAATACAAAAATCAGAAATCAATCGAAATTTCTATTGATTTATATGCAAATATTGAAGTTAAAGCTCCAAAAGGGACTTCTAATGAAAGAGTCCTAAAAGTTATCGAAGCAAGGTGGGATTGGATTCAGCAACATTCAAAAGAAATGAAAGACAGAACGATGGGGCAAAAGAAGAAGGTCTATGATCATGGGGAAAGTTTTCTTTATTTGGGAAACTCGTATCCTATCCAGATCATCCAAGAGCTAGATATCAAGCAAGATCATGTCGAGTTTGACGGAAAGACTTTATATATTTATGTGAAGCTACTGGAGGATGAAAACATAAAACAGGCATTAAAACGATTTTATTATCGCCAATGTAAAGCCATAGTCGAGAAAAGAACCCAGTTTTATCGAAACCATTTTAAAACTAAACCACGTTCAATTCGTATTTCTGATAGTCAAAGGACCTGGGGAACATGCGATTCAAAGCTTCAGCTAACCTTTAACTGGAAGTTAGCGATGGCTCCGCAGGAAGTTATTGACTATGTTGTTGTTCATGAAATGTGTCATATGGTCCATCTGAATCACGATCGTTCCTTTTGGCGCCTTGTTGGCAAGATCATGCCGAAATATAAGGAAATGGAAAACTGGTTAGCTTTATCGAGTTGGAAAATGACTGTTTAGGAAGCATACTTATGGTCGGTATGCTTCCTTTTCCATAGAGTTACGGCTGATTTGGCAAAAAATGAGGACTTTCGTGTATTCTTAAAATACTTCATTTTTGGCTACTAGTCGAAGATCCATGGCAGAATAAAGCTTGTAGTCAGCTTTTCGTTTCCCTCACAATAGATACCAAAAATATGATCAATCTTTTTCAAATTTTATTTTAGTTTATTGAAAAGGGGGTTGTCGCAAAGATTGTGGATTTTCGAATAGGAATATATCCCCTGATTTGTATGACTTCTTGCTCTTTTCCTCATGAAAACTTCTCCATTTCTAGATAAAAAGTATGAAATCAGTCGAAAAAACCTTACAGCCTTTTTTGTGCTGAGGCAACAAAGCAGACGAAAACAGCCTTATTTAAAGATAACTATTCGTTAATAAGGCTGAGTTTTTTTATGTTTTCCTTATTGCTTTTTCATATGTGGGTGATTGAGAATGATATCTGAATACAATTGGGCCATTTGTTGCGGGGATTCTTGGTTTCCTCTACCGATCCACTTCTCTAAAATATGCCAAATGCCCGCAGAATTGAAGGAAGTATAATAGTGGAGATAGGTATCATTATAGTCAGAGATTAACTCGGCTTTGTATTTACTTTTCATCTTAGGTAGGTAATCATCAAGGTGTTTAAGAAGTATGACAAACAAATCATTCTTTTGTAGGAGTTTGAGAAAATGAATATGTTCCTGCCAAAACAAAAAGTATATTTCTGCCATGAAATAAGGGGTTAGTTCTGCTTCATTATCGAACTGTTGTTCAACTTCCTTTACTAACTCATTAATATATTCCTGTAAAATCTCCTCTTTTGATTGAAAATTACGATAAAATGTTTTTCTTACCAAACCCGCACGTTCGGTGATCTCCTTAATGGAAATTTTTTGATATGATTTTTCCTCCATTAATTCCAACAAGGCCTCGATGATCCATCTTCGTGACCGAAGTGAGATCGGATTTGAACTTTTTTCAGAAGACATCGTTTCTCTCCTTTCTGCAAATGTCCCATTCAGACGAATATGTATCACTTGTATCCATTCTATTGACCTAAGGTTTACTGGCTTATTATAATGGAAATATACAAGTGACACAAGTGTGTATTGTTATACAGGTGTGACCTATACAAGAATAGAAATTATCTATAGATAACAGGAGGAATTTTGTGTGAATCATAAAAGAGTCGTTCTAATTACCGGTGCATCATCTGGAATGGGAAAAGCAACCGCTGAATTACTTTTAAAAGAAGGATATATTGTCTACGGTGCGGCAAGAAGAGTGGAGAATATGAAGGATCTAGCAGAAAAAGGAGCCAAGATTATGGCGATGGATGTGACCAAAGATCAATCGATGGTGGATGGTGTTGAAAGCATTATCAAGGAACAAGGTAGGATTGATATTTTGTTTAATAATGCGGGATATGGTTCCTATGGAGCAGTAGAAGATGTGTCGATTGAGGAAGCTAGAAGGCAATTTGAAGTGAATCTCTTTGGACTAAGTCGATTAACCCAATTGGTGTTACCTCATATGAGAAAACAAAAATATGGAAAAATCATCAATAATTCCTCTATGGGCGGAAAAATCTATACACCAATGGGCGCATGGTATCATGCGACAAAGCACGCTTTAGAAGGGTTTTCCGATTGCCTTCGCTTAGAAGTAGCTCAATTTGGTATTGATGTGGTAATTATCGAACCTGGTAGTATTGATAGTGAATGGACAGGCATTATGTTAAATCAGCTAGAGCAAACTTCTGGACATACAGCATATGCAAAAATAACCAATTCATTCATTAAAATGAGCAAAAAAATGGGGGGGGCTTCCTCACCAAATGTTATCGCACAAACAGTTTTAAAATCGATCCATTCGAAAAAACCAAAGACAAGATATGCAGCAGGTAAGTATGCCAAATCTTACATGTTTCTTAGACGCATATTATCGGATCGAATGTTTGACCGTGTGTTTCATCGCATGCTTGGAATATAAACGAAACACAGGTAGAAGGACATGGATGTTGCGTCTTGTGTATGGAGGGACAGTTACCTAGTCCTTCTGTTTTAATTGAAGGGGAATGATTATGGGAAAAGTATCAATGATTTTTAGAATTCTACTTACGTTACTCATATTTAATGGGTTTTTATTTTATTTAGGCTGGAATGTGTCGGTCTACTTCAGCACACTTATGCCTTGGTATACACCAATGGTTTTTTGGTTGGTTTTCTTTTTACTATCTTACTCTTACTTAATAGGTAGATTTACTTCTTCCTTATCTTTTCTTCGGAATATTGGCTCATTGATGTTCGGTTTTTTTCAGTATGCGTTCGTATTATTTCCATTTGCTAATGGGAGCGTATGGCTAGCTCGACTGGCAGGGGTGTCTCAAAGTGAATCCATTCTTTGGACTGGGCATGTTACAACGATCTTATTGTTTATCCTTTTTACCTGGGGTCTATACAACGCCTATAGCCCGGTAGTGAGAGAATACAAGATTAGTATTCCTAAAATAGTAGAGGGGAAAGAATCCCTTCGGATTACAATGGCATCGGATATGCATTTCGGTCGACTATCAGGAGTATCTCATGCAAAAAGGTTGATTAGGGAAGTGAATCAAACGAGCCCTGACCTGATTTTGCTTGCAGGAGATGTAATCGATGATGAGCTGGATCCTTTTACAGATAAAAAAATGGGTGAAATTTTATCCAATTTACATGCTCCCTTGGGCGTTTTTGGGGTATTAGGAAATCACGAATATTATGGAGGGCAAATTCAGGAGTATAGGGAAGAAATGAAGCGTGTAGGCATTCCGATTTTGACAGATGAAAGTCTTCTTTTAGACAATCGATTTTATTTATTAGGAAGAAAAGATAAAACCGATCGAAATCGCATGTCCTATCAGGATTTAACAGCTTCTCTGAATAGAGAATACCCTATCATATCAATGGACCATCAGCCATCTGAGCTCCAAGAAGCGTGTGATGCGTTCGTCGACATCTCGTTTTCAGGCCATACGCACCGAGGGCAAATGGCCCCTAACCACCTTATCACGAAAAGACTATTTGAACTGGATTGGGGTTATGTAAAAAAAGCGCAACTTCATGCGTTCGTGTCTTCCGGATATGGATTCTGGGGGCCACCATTGCGAATAGGAAGCCGCTCAGAAATTGTGCAAGTAGATGTGACGTTTTCTGAGAACCAAAGCTAAATAGAGGGGACCCTATGCACCATAAATTCCTGATGCTACCCTTATTTTTAATTTGTTGTTTTCTGATGAATTAGAAGCATTAAGTGATGATGGAGGAGAGAGACATTAGTTAACATAAACCGATTGGAAAGCATGGAGGTTCAAACTCTTTATTGTAATTATTAGGGAAAGGATTTAGTGGGAATTTTACCGAGAATTTTAAAACCTTTCCTCCAAACATATTTCTGTACAAACATGGAAGGATTGTTCATAAAATGCCAACTGGTATTCACACCCAATTTTCTATTAATGTTATAAAATAAGGCTGTTTTCGCAAAGATAGTGGCTTTTCGAATCAGTTTATCATCTATGATATAGCTTTATTTCAGGCGAAATTTCGTCTGTTTTTGAAGGAATTCAACAGTGAAAGGGAAGATTTAATCAAAAATATGATTGGTGTGTTGGTTATGGAAATTAATAAATCTAAAATGATTCAAATCGGATCATTAAGTATTGGAAGTATATAACTGGGAATGAGAAATGTCATTCCCAGTTTTTTTGCACTTTTTTAGTCCATTTCGCTTCCGCTAGTATCCTATTTACTTCTTTCACTTGTTTATTAATTGAAAATTCTATAGAATCTTCCTGTTTTTTTCATCCCCAATACGTTTTTGAACGACTACCTTTTACTCTTCATTTTCCATACCACCTGAACAACCCCATACGATTATTAACACTAATGTAACTAAAACTAATAAATTCTTGAATAATTTCAGTTTTACCTTCTGCTTTTTTAATTCAGCAATTCTAATTTTTATCTAATATCACGAATTTTAATTTTTATCATTTAAAGCTTTGAGTGTTTCAATCCAATGTCTTGAAAGTAGAGAAACTGCGCTTCATTATCTTCTTTGCTAAAGGATCTTTGCGGATACATGATTGCTATTTAGTCTAATTTTAGATGGAATTCTCCATATAGCGGATGATTTATATAAGGCTCTTTTCGTATACATTGGGGCTATTTCATCTGATTTTTGATTAAATCACCCATTTCATTGTTGATTTCCATTAAAAATAGACGGATCTAGCTGCAGTGGCTTGCGGCTCGGGGTCAAATGAATAACCCTCCAGCGATGCAGGCATCACCTCCAAGTTCTTCATTTGCCTGACGCCGCAGGGCAGCCACTTCCTCATTTCGTAAATGATGCCCGAAACAAAGCTATATTAACGTTTATAGACCGGTGCGAAAAGCAACAAACTTAGCGAAAACAGCTTTGTTAAACAAGAAGTATTATTGAAATCTAACCTATAATGATGCTCATATATTTCATTATTCAGAATTTAATTATTGAATAAAAATAAACAATATGATAAAATGTTTTATATATAGTAGACGATATTAAATCTCGTCTATATTTTTAATAGTTAGGAAGTGATGGATTGTCTGAGGAAGATATGTTTTGGACAGCTTCGATTGAAGATTTAAAAAAAGGGTATGTTACCGTGAGGAATAATGATACATTCCACTGCATTGTTTGCAATGAAATGTATCAAAAGGGCATTATTTATCCCTCAGAGGGAGTGTTATATGAAGCTGAGCTCGCGGTGGAAAATCATGTGAAAAACATGCATGGATCGATGTTTGACTATTTACTAAATATGAATAAAAAGTATACCGGTCTTACAAATTTGCAAAAAGAGTTACTGAGACGATTTAAGGAAGGGTTTTCAGACAAAGAGATTGTGAATGAGCTAGAGGCAGGTAGCACATCGACTATTCGTACACATCGGTTTAAGCTCAAGGAAAAAGAGAAACAAGCAAAAGTATTTCTCGCAATTATGGAGTTATTAGCAAACGATGATACACAAGAGAAGAAGAATCAAGAGGAGCAACTCATTGCGATTCATAAGGGGGCAACTATGGTAGATGAGAGGTATGCTATTACAAACCAGGAAAGAGAAAAAGTACTAAGCACATATTTCAAAGAGGGTCTTGATGGACGCTTAAGTCAGCTTCCCAGTAAAGAGAAGCGAAAAATCGTTATCCTCCAGCACATATTAAAACGGTTTGATTTAAACAAGGAGTATACGGAGAAAGAGGTAAATGAAGTGATCAAAGACACCTTTGATGATTTTGTTACGATTCGTCGTTATTTTATTCAATATGGTTTCATGCAAAGGGATCGAGACTGTAGCAGATATTGGCTTACAAGTTAAATATAGGGAAGGCCAAGGAGCATTCCTTGGTCTTCTATCATTTGAGAGGATGATCTACTAAATTAGGAGGTCAAAATTGATGACAACTGTTGGAAATCTGGGGATGACTCATGATGAAAATTGGCAGAGAAAGTACCAGTTTCTGTTATCTTTGGTTGGAGAGTTAATTAATGAGTTTAAGCCTGATGTAATTTGTGGAGAGGTTCACCCTGACAGTTGGGAGCATTATCTCAGAGGTGGGAAGCATAAAGGAATTTGGGGAGAGACCCAAAACTTATGTTTCCATTATGCGAAGAAAAAATATTAAGTTTGTTCCAGTTAATTGGTTTGAGTTCGATGTTTTTAGAGGGCGATTTGATGAATTTGATGATGAAAAGCAACTAGAATTGGAAGAGGAGTTATCAATTTGGATAAATAGACAATTGGAAACTTGGAATAATAGAGAAGTACCCTTTAACTCCAAAGAATATGACCAGATCACCAAAGAGAAATATAATTGGTTATAGACTGTAAATCCCGAAGTAGAAAACATAAATTGGAATGCTCGTCATTTTATTAAGCTTTTTTATGAAAAAAGGCATATTTAGGTATCGCCAAATTAGGAAGTTTGCTCCAAACATATCGGGTTTATACCATTATTGGGGTTGAAATTACTTTTTATCATGATAGGCGGTGACGGCGTGACGTGAGCGTTGCCATCAAGTTTTTCGTATACTTTGTTGCTATTGGCACTAAGAAAAAACAGGCAGTAATGTTTTTTTGGCGGATTTCTTATTTTTTATCTAAAAATGGATAATTTTTCATTAGGAAAAGAGCACGAAGTCATACAAATCAGGGGATATATTCCTATTCGAAAAGCCACAATCTTTGCGAAAACAGCCTTCTATTTTGACAGCACGAGTGAAAAATGCAATTTCAAAACATAAAAGGATTCTTTGTATTCACGGTGTAGATCATAACTACTGGTATTATGATTCTCAAAAAAATGAGAAGGGTATTCACCTTGTTTATCCTCTACGTTAAAATTACTCCATTTACTTATTAATCCGAACAAGGTTTGTTTAATGCTGAAAAGGTTGATTTTGCAAAAGGAGAAAGGATTCAAATAAAGGTATATGTTCTGATTTTGACAAGGATATACAAAGTGTTTTAGCTAAGAAACATTATTTCGATATGCAAAAACAACATGAATTTCCTTTTTAAATAGGCCGCATAGACTTAGTGAAATAAAGAATTCGGTGATAACATCTGGTTATAAAAAAACAGAATTCTGAGGAACAGCGTGGGTGGATTAATGGAAATCTAACTTAGGAGTTTACCTTTTTAGGCGAAAAGTAGACCATGGGGAACGTCCCCATGGTCTACTTTTCTAAAACAGCACTCTCGACATATTTCTTAGTTGCGGATTGATAATAAGTCGCTTGAACAGAGGAAACAGATAGGATCAACACATTTAATACAATGATTAGATCTTCTTCTAATACTCCTTCAAAACTAGCTAATAGGTTCTGGCATTCCTCTTTAATAAAATGAAGGATCATCTCATTAACCGGTCCTAAAGGAAAGTCCTTTAATCTTGG
The DNA here is from genome assembly GCF_037024155.1 of Bacillus sp. 2205SS5-2. Taxonomy (NCBI): domain Bacteria; kingdom Bacillati; phylum Bacillota; class Bacilli; order Caryophanales; family Bacillaceae; genus Bacillus; species Bacillus spongicola. The sequence goes on along the minus strand of NZ_JAYKTS010000029.1, from coordinate 26,035 downwards.
AAATGAAAGATGATGAATTTTATCAAATACCGATGAATATGCAGCATATAAATCAGTTGGATTAACTATATCATCTGTTGAGTCATCAATATCATTGAAAACAAGGGTTAAGATTTTTCGGATGGATTCAAAATCTAATGTTGCTTTCAGATCTTCGACGATAAACAGCATAGCGGTTTGTTCGATGGTATATTTTTTCCCTAACTGTGGAGAGCCAATTAGTCCCTTCACGTCACGCTTGACCCAGTTTTGCACGGTGCTTTGGGAGAAACTAGTGAATTCCACAAGGTTTCCAAGGGAGACGATTTCATTTAGGGAGAAACCGATTTCTGCTTTAGTGGTTTTAATGATCTTTTTTATGATGGGAGGTATATTTGTTGAAAGGACGGAAGGAAATGTTTGTTCGTTATTTTCTTCGGTTAAATGAGTTGTGGCCCAGACCTCTTCTAACACTATATGAGGAGTGTGGTTCGATCTGTATTTAAGTGATAAAAGCAAGTCGGCCAAATTTTTTCGCGTCAATTTATATGTTTCCACTATCATCATCCCCGTCTAGTTTCTGAGTCTTTCACCATTTCTAATTTTATATTAATGGTTCGTTAAGGTCACGTCAATTCAGCATATAAAATTGAATTAATAGTCTTTATTCTTGATATTTTGATCAATAGTAGGTATAATAGATTCAAATACAGGTTCATATGAACTTGAAATAGGAGTGAGGAGTCAACATGGGCAAGCGGATATTTTATTTTCTATTAACAAACGTGTTAGTATTACTAACGATTAGTCTTATTTTTTCAATTACTGATGCGGGTAACTATATTAATCCTCAAGGCGGAATTGATCTTGGCGCATTGTTAATTTTTAGTGCCATTATTGGTTTTTCAGGATCATTCATTTCCTTAGCTATGTCTCGGTGGATGGCGAAAAAAATGATGGGTGTACGTGTGATTGATCCTAATGGGGCTTTGTCTTATGAGGAGCAGTCAGTAGTGGAGAAAGTTCACCGTTTATCACGAGCAGCTGGTTTAACACATATGCCTGAGGTTGGAATCTACCAGTCTCCGGAAGTGAATGCATTTGCAACAGGTCCTTCGAAGAAGCGTTCTCTAGTGGCCGTTTCACTTGGGTTACTTCGAGAAATGGATGATGATGCAGTTGAAGGGGTAATTGCCCATGAGGTTGCGCATATTGCCAATGGAGATATGGTGACAATGACATTGCTGCAAGGGGTCGTCAATACCTTTGTTGTCTTCCTAGCAAGAATTGCAGCGTGGATTGCTTCACGCTTTGTTAAAGAAGAAATGGCAACAATTGTGCATTTTATTGCGGTCATCGTATTCCAAATCGTTTTCTCAATTTTGGGAAGCTTGGTCGTCTTTGCGTACTCCCGTCACCGTGAGTACCACGCTGACCGAGGTGGGGCAGACTTAGCTGGTAAGGATAAGATGGTTCATGCTTTACAAATGCTAAAAACCTATTCCAATCGGATGAAAGGCGAGGAGCAGGTAGCTATTGCGACATTGAAAATTAATAATAGAAGAAAGTCGTCTATGTTCTCTACACATCCAGATTTAGATGATCGAATTAGTCGTTTAGAAGCAAAATAAAAAAGACCTGTCCCATACGCTACTCAAGTTGCGTGAAAAGGGGCAGGCTTTTTTTGTTGTGTTTCCTATGCTTTTAGAGACAAGGTATCTGAATACGCATTATTGGATTTTTTGTCTTCTCATCCACTGTGTGGCTGCCCATTTATTTCCAGCAATGACGGGTGCTCCACCATGTAAAGTTAGTTCGTTTAAAGCGTGATCCTCATAGAAGTATTCGAAATAAACAGCCATCCCTTTTTGAGGAGATACTGAAAAATTTAGGCTTGGAAAATAAGTTTCTCCACCTTGTTCGACATCATTCAAATACAAAACAAGCGTGCTAATTCGAGGGTTATTCACCTTTTTCTTTGAGGATGAAAAGAAATCAAAATGTGCTTTATACTCTTGCCCAATTTGATAATTTAGAACTTGAAGACCTTCTCCATGTTCAGTCGGAATGCACATGATTTGTGCGAGTCGTTTTTCGATTTTCGTCACGACACCCCCATCATCTTGAGGCAAAAAAATACTACTACTTGTTCTCAACCCATTTACTTCACGCTCAGAGCCGATTTTTGAACGTTTTATGCGATCTTTTGACAATCGAATGAGCTCGTCGCATTCTTCATGACTTAAAACATTTCCTAAAACTACGACAAGTGGTTCTTCCATTTTAGCAATGATGTTAATTTCTTTATCTTCGGTAGTGATTTTATTTCCAATGTGATTAAAAATAGTTAGTTCTTTCATTTTTGCTGTCAATTGTCATCAACCTTATTCGTATTTTGTGAAAATTTAGAAAAAACAAAAGAGAGGTAGGGGAGCAGAAAGAGAGTTTACTCTTTTCAAAAACGCTCAACCTCAATACGTTCTATCTGGATTGGAGTAAGTAGTTACTGGCAAAAAAATGAAGGTAAACATTTACTATGATAAGAGTAGGTTAGCTTCATTTTTTATAACAATCATATCACTCGACCAAAATTAATACTATTCTTATTTTAGTATTTAGTTCTTACTAGACTCTAATTCTATTTATGATAATTGCTTGGCAGATAGGTGTAAGAGTAGGGTGTGAATAAATAGAATTCTCTATTGAGTGGACTCGAAATATGAAGATGATCTTTAAGTGTCTTTCAAAGCCAGAAAGCAATCGATATTTGCAGTATTGACTGCTAAGAATGACTGTTACACATTAATTGACAACTAGGTTTTAACAAACAAGTAAAAAATTGTTTGCATAAACTAACACTGTTAGTTAATATAAAACTAATGGTGTTAGTTTTGAAAGGGGGAAGCGTTTATGCGTTTGTTAAAAGAGGAATTTGTCTACCAGGTATCGTTTATGCCTAATTGGTTTCCTGTGAATTGTTATTTACTAGAAGAAGATGAGAGCCTAACCTTAATTGATGCAGCCTTGCCAAATAGTACAAAGAGTATTATTGAAGCAGCAAAGAAAATAGGTAAGCCAATAAAGCGAATTGTGTTAACTCATGCCCATTTTGATCATGTTGGTGCACTGGATTCGATAAAAAAGTTATTGCCAGCTGTTGAGGTGATGATTTCAGCACGGGATGCCCGTTTACTTGCTGGTGACAGTTCGCTTGATCCAAGTGAACCGTCTACCCCTGTTCGTGGCGGCGTTCCGAAGAATATTTACACAGTACCAACTACTCTTCTTGAGGACGGGGATATGATTGGGTCACTGAAAGTCATTGCCTCACCTGGACACACACCAGGCTCGATATCTTTTTACGATACACGAAGTGGAATTCTCATCGCAGGAGACGCGTTTCAGACGAGAGGTGGTATGGCAGTCTCAGGAAAAGTAAAACCACTCTTTCCATTTCCAGCAATGGCCACTTGGAATAAGGAGATCGCTGTGAACAGCGCAAAAAAACTGGCTTTAATTGAGCCAACTCTCCTCGCGGTCGGTCATGGAAATATGATGAAATCCCCTTTACAATCTATGAAAAAGGCGATTTCTGAAGCAGAAAAAACAATGAAGGTATCATCTTAAAAGGAGTTAGAATATGTCACCACGTATAGGGCTAGAATGGCAAACCATTTTACTCCATGCCATCGAGATAGTCGATCAAAACGGTTTTGAAGCAATCACGCTTTCTTCGCTAGCTAAGAAATTAAACATTCGCTCGCCTTCTTTATATAATCACTTCGATGGATTGAAGGGATTACGAGAAGAGTTGTCTCTTTACGGAATGAACTTATTGTTTGAAGAGCTGTCCCAAGCAGTAAAGGGATATTCAAAGGATGAAGCTGTTCATGCTCTTGGAAAAGCTTACATTGCCTTTTCTAGAAAGCATCCGGGCTTGTACGAAGCGACGATTCAAGCGCCAGATTCTCAAAATAAAGCGGGTCTTATAGCGGCTAACTTAATCGTTCAATTAGTAACAAATGTACTTGAAGACTTAGAACTTAGAGAGGAGCAAACACTTCACATGGTTCGTGGTTTAAGGAGTCTTCTTCACGGTTTTGCCTCCCTTGAACAAAAAGGAGCCTTTGGTCTTCCGCTAGAATTAGATGACAGTTTTCAATTGTTAATTGAAATGTTTCTTGTTGGAGTGAAAAAGGGGCTTTGATGCTACAATCTAAAAAGACTACATGAAGGAATATGAATAGAATTCTGTTTTCCTTGCAGCATTAATACTGCTAAAAGATCAGTATCGGCCATCTTTTCGTCTGTTATTATGATGTATTGACAGCAAATTGAAAGATTCCAGCTAAAATTAGACTAAGAGCCAGAATGTTTACGAAATAAGCCTTAAAACACCAAGTATATGTTCTGTTAGGGAACAACCATTTAGTTTATACTAATACTCAAATCATTTTTTACTAGAAAGGTATATACATATGAGTCAGAAAAAATATCGTGAAGTGGATCTTTATCAACCCATCCAACAACATTTTCAAAAGCAAGACTATGTGGTCAACGGGGAAGTGTGTGATTGTGATGTGACAGCAGTGAAGGATGATGAATTAGTGATTGTGGAGCTAAAGCTTTCCCTAACCATTGATTTATTGCTACAAGCAACGAAAAGACAACGGTTAACAGATCTTGTTTATATTGCGATTCCGAAACCGAAGCGAACTCGCTCAAAACGGTGGAATGATATTTGTCACTTACTCAAAAGATTAGAGCTAGGTTTGATTACAGTAGCCTTGACCGGCAAAAATCCCAAAGTAGAATTTGTCTATCACCCAGAACCATTTAATCGAAAAAAAAGCATGAAACAAAGCAACCGGAAAAGATTAAGCCTCATCAAAGAAATTGAAGGTCGAAGTGTAGATTACAATATTGGTGGGAGCAACAAGATTAAAATAATGACTGCCTATAAAGAAAACTGTATACAAATTGCTTGTTATCTTAAAAATCGTGGACCCTTGTCACCAAGAGTACTAAAAAAAATGAAAACGGGCGAAAAAACTTCATCAATCTTACAAAAAAACTATTATAAATGGTTTGAACGGATTAGTAGAGGTGTCTATCAAATTAGTGATCAAGGAAAAAAAGAGTTAGAAAATTATTCAGAGCTGGTTGAATATTATGAGGGAGTATTGAAGGATGTTGAGCAGCAAAATCAATAGGAAAGTTAATGCTTTTTCAATCGTTTTCTCTGGACTTTGAATGACTCTGGTCCAAATGAATCCTCATATTCAAATAGAACCGTTGGGAATTTGAAATGTCTAAAAACATATAAAACAGAATAAAAATGAAAGAGGGGAGAAAAGAGTGTAAATAGAGTATATTATTGGAATCGGTCTCCAGAAGAATGGATGGAACGAATTATGTGCTTCCAGAAAAAATTGGTTTAATCATTTAGCAGTAGAACCACATATCACGTTGAAAGCACAAAGAGGATTAACTTCAGATGAAAACTGGCTACAAAATGCAGAAAAAATTTGCGCGAAGGTTAAACCTTTTCAACGTTCATCAAATAAACCTATGTATTATTTAGATATTTATTTGAGTAGATGATCTAGAAACGTAGATCATTACCCTAGGTATGAAGAGAATGTTATACAAACGATATCTTATCCCCAAAATAGGGAATTAGGATATTTTGCAAGATCAGATTATCGCAAAGATAAGTAATCTTTCGGGTAGAGTTTTTAGTACCTCTTTTAAAATGAAGCATTGGCTTCCAAAGTGAAAATGTTTCGGATAGCTTACTAGGAGACTAGCTCAGAGATACAACACTCTGAGCTTTTGTTATGCTCTATTTTATTGAGAGATTAATTATCACCCCTTAAATCTCTTCTCACTACCAATCTATTCCCCGCTGTTAAAAGTTATATAGTAAAAAAAGACTATCAGAATCTCCGAAATAATAAAAAATTACAGAAGATACTAAAAAAATGCTATTGTTAACGCTTACATCAAAGATGTCTCCATCCCTATAATGAATATATACTCATAAAAAAAGTTGAGAGGGGTAAGAAGATGAATAAAGGGATGAAAAAAATTGTATTATTGCTAGCTGTTATGTTGTTAACAGCCATATTAGCAGCTTGCAACAGTGGTGGAGAAGAAGTGAATGTGGGAATTGTATTACCGACGAAGGATGAGCCAAGATGGGTGCAAGATGAGCAACGATTTAAGGATGCGCTAAAAGATTCCGATTATACGACGGAGATTTTGTTCAGTCAAGGATCTTCAGCCAAGGAAAAAGAAAATGTGGAGACGTTAATTAGTAAAGGAATTGATGTTCTCATTATTTGTCCTCAAGATGGGGATGCTGCGGCGTCTGCCGTTGAAGCAGCGAAGGATGAGGGAATCAAAGTTATTTCTTATGATCGTCTAATTACAAATACTGATGCAGTTGATTATTATGTGACGTTCGATAGTGTGGCCGTTGGGGAAGCACAAGGACAATACTTAATCGACAACATTAGTGGTTCAGATGTGCCATTGTATTTATACGCAGGTGCGGCTTCTGATAATAATGCTTTCTTATTCTTTGAAGGAGCTTGGAAAGTTCTTCAACCGAAAATTGCCGATGGAACTTTCAAAGTTGCCAATTCTAGCGAGGCAGAGTCGTTAAAAGATACAGCGGAACTTACTCGTGATGAAATGAGTAAAATTCTTGGACAAGTGACAACAAACTGGGATCCAAACGAAGCAAAAAACAAATCACAAACACATTTAACTGCAGCAGGGGATGATCTCAAAGGTGATGTCGCTGTTCTTGCCCCAAATGATGGAACAGCTCGTTCAATTGCAGATGTATTCGGCTCTGATGGAGACATTTCGAATTACCTTATATCCGGTCAAGATGCTGAAAAAGCTTCAATTCAATATGTAATTGATGGAAAGCAATCGATGACGGTATTTAAAGATGTTCGTACATTAGTTAAAGATGCGATGGGTATGGCCATTGCAATTCTAGATGATGGCACTCCTGAAACAACCGGTTCTTATGATAATGGTAGTGTTGAGGTAAAAGCGAAACAAACCGATGTCATTGTCGTAGACCAAGAAAATGTGAAAAATGAACTGATTGAATCTGGTTACTATGAAGCAGACGAATTTACAGGGTTGTAATTTTTAGGTTCAGTTTGGGCGAGACAGTGGTAGAAAGAGCTATCGCCGTCTCGCCATTTTATTAAGGGGGGAGAAGGATGAGTGAGTATATTTTGGAGATGAAACAAATCTCCAAGCATTTCACCAGCGTTAAAGCACTTGACAACGTGAATTTCAAGGTCGAAAAAGGCGAGATTCATTGTTTAATAGGAGAGAATGGAGCAGGTAAATCCACCCTAATGAAAGTACTTAGTGGGGTGTATCCAAATGGAACCTATGAAGGAGATATCCTCTATGATGGCCAAGTGCAAAAGTTTAACAAAATTACTGATAGTGTCAAAGTTGGGATCGCCATTATTTATCAGGAACTAGCATTGTTTCCAGATTTGAGTGTATACGAGAATATTTTTGCAGGCAATGAAGTAAAGCAAGGGGGATTAATCGACTGGAACCAAACGATTGTTGAGGCTAAGAAACTACTAAAAAAAGTAAATTTAGACGTTAATCCGAATACATTAGTGAAAGAATTAGGTGTAGGTAAGCGTCAGTTAGTTGAAATTGCGAAAGCCTTAAGTAAAGACGTCAAACTTCTCATCCTCGATGAACCAACTGCAGCGCTAAACGAGGATGACAGTGAAAATCTATTGGAATTATTATGCGAGCTAAAAAAACAAGGGATAACCTGTATTATGATCTCTCATAAGCTGAAAGAAGTGATTTCGATAGCCGATAAAGCCACAGTACTTCGTGATGGTGAAACCATTTGTACGTTGGATGCATCGCAAAGTGAAATTTCTGAGAAAGTCATCATAAAAAACATGGTAGGCCGTGAAATTAATGATATTTATCCGAAGCGACCAAGTAAGCCAGCAGGTGAAAAAATTCTCGAATTGTATAATTGGTCAGCCTATGATCCTCAGTTAGGGAGAAAAGTCGTAAAGGATGTGAACCTTCACGTTAAAAAAGGAGAAATCGTTGGCATTTCGGGCTTAATGGGATCGGGACGTACTGAACTGGCACTTAGTATTTTTGGAAACGCAAAGTCTTATAAGCTTCAAGGAGATTTAGTTTGGAAAGGTGAATCGACTGTGTTTAAGCATTCTAGTGATGCAATCAAAGCAGGAATCGCCTATGTGACTGAGGACCGGAAAGATGATGGTCTCTTTTTGCTTCAAGATATTAAGAGAAATATATCCGCAGCGAATCTCCAAGGCATTTCTTCCCGGGGAATCATTAATGAAAATGAAGAAATTATCATCGGCGATAAATATAAACATTCTCTTTTCATTAAAGCATCCTCTCTAGAGCAGATAGTCGGCAATTTGAGTGGAGGAAATCAACAAAAAGTATCGTTAGCAAAATGGTTGTTTGTGGGACCGAACCTTCTTATCCTAGATGAACCAACACGTGGAATTGATGTGGGTGCGAAGTTTGAGATTTATTCAGTCATGAACGAGCTGATTAACAAGGGACTAAGTATTATCATGATTTCATCGGAACTAGGTGAAGTACTGGGAATGAGTGACCGGGTGTATGTGATGGCTCAAGGAGAAATCAAGGGTGAGTTATCGAACGAGGAAGCCGATCAAGAAAAAATAATGCAACTGGCGACGCAGTAGGAGGGGAAATTGATGAGTTTTTTTAGTGAAATGAGAGCTTTATTAAAAGAAAATATTCGAGATTATGGAATGTTTATCGCATTATTTGTTATTATCTTAACCTTTTCCATTATGACTAATGGGTTATTTATGTCTTCCCGAAATATTAGTAATCTTTTAGATTCTGCAGGATATATTGCCGTGTTAGCGGTCGGGATGACGCTGGTCATTGTAATCAGACATATCGATTTATCGGTAGGTTATGCTGCTGGTTTCCTCGGGGCCATAGCTGCGATTCTTTTGACTCAGGCTGGATTACATATGTTGATTACGATTCCAATCATTTTGGCATTGGGAATTCTAGTGGGCTTACTAAACGGTGTCCTTGTTGCACAAATCGGCATTCCTTCCTTCGTTGCAACGCTTGCGGGAATGTTAATTTTTAGAGGTGCACTTTTACAAGTAACTGAAAAAACGGGAACAATTATTATTCAAGACGAAACATTTAATGCAATCGGTAACGGATTTATACCATCTATTGTTCAAGTGAACGGTCTGCATTTATTAACTTTACTTGTTGGATTGGTCAGTATTCTCTTTTATATTTATAGTGAGTTTTCTACCCGGAAAAATAAAATAAAGTATGATTTTGAAGTCGTTTCAAAAGGAATTTTCATCCTGAAACTCGTGTTTATTTCTGGGATTATTGCATATTTAACCTGGATTTTAGCTGGCTATAATGGCTTCTCATGGACGGTTATTATTATGCTAGTTGTTGTTATATTTTATCATTTTCTTACGACTAAGACAGTACTCGGGCGTCATATTTACGCTGTAGGTAGTAATCCTGAGGCTGCCCATTTAAGTGGAATGAATGTGAAAAAAATAACCTATATTGTCTTCGGTTCGATGGGAATGTTATCGGCCCTATCCGGTATCCTATTCACAGCCCGTTTGCAGTCTGCTACAACAACTGCCGGAACGTTATTTGAATTAGATGCGATTGCGGCTGCGTATGTTGGGGGAGTTTCAGCTGCTGGTGGTGTTGGAAAAGTAACTGGTGCGATTATTGGTGCGATTGTTATGGCTTCTCTGACGAGTGGAATGAATTTGCTCGGCGTTGGGATTTCCTATCAATACATGATTAGAGGCGGTGTCTTAGCCGGGGCCGTGATATTTGATGTCATGACAAGGAAAAAAAGATAATAAAAAGTGCAATGCGCCCGTCTGGTGACGACAAGCATAAGACAGAGATTGGCCTGAGTCTACTCTTTGCCTCAGTACATGTCCTGGCTTATGACATCGAGCCTTTGTCGCCAAGATCTAGACATTCATCTTGCTCCCATAAGGATAGAATTTCTTCTCTTTTGGCTTTTTTCGAAAGCTTTGTTGCTCCTAGTACAAAGTAAGAACAGATAGTAAGGTTCTTTCGAGAAAGTCCTTACATTTAATTTAGAATTTATAAAAACTTCTCGTTAAGAAAAGAGCCCGAAGTCATAAAACTCAGGGGGTTTTATGACTATTCGAACCACCACACAAATTGCGAAAATAGCGTATTTTTTTAACAAGGCTCTTTTCGAATCCTTTGTTGCTATTGGGACAAAGAAAAAACAGGCAGGAAGGTTTTTTGACTGATTTCTTATTTTTCATCTAAAAATGGAGAGTTTTTCATTTGGAAAAGAGCCTGAAGTCATACAAATCAGAGGATATATTCCTGTTCGAAAAGCCGCAATCTTTGCGCAAACAGCCCTTAACAAAGCTATGTGTTAGCTATTTCTTATTATCTGTGGAGTAATGTCGAAATATGTACGAACAACAGTAACAATAAGAACATCATCAGGGGAACTCATACTTAGTTCCTCTATTTTCTATGGGGTGGGTGGTAAACAGGTCCTCTTTATGAATTTTTTTTAGGAACTTCCATCTCCTCAGTTTGTTTAATGTTATTCCAAACTAATTAAAAATGAAAATATTCCAAAAATCTGAATAAATGATATGATGACTGTAGTCTATAATTAGGGGAGGGGGGATTTCGATTGCGAAAAACAGCGATGATTTTATTAGGTAGCATTCTTTTCACTCTTTTTTATCTAACTTTAGTGTCGGCAAAAGACGTATTCGACAGTAATTCGGAAACTCCTCAGACCTTTGAAGAAAAGGATTCACAGCATCGAATTGTTTTAATTACCCAAGATTTAGATACGCGATTTTGGGACAAGGTTTCCAAAGGGGCTCGAAAGCAAGCCGAGGAGGAAGGCGTGCTCTTGGAGGTCTGGGGTAGCTATGGAAATAACCAAGATGATTTCCTGAAGAAAATAGAAGTGGCCATTCATTCCAAGGTAGACGGGATTATTCTTCAAGGGTTAGACCGAGAGGAATTTAAAGAAATTACTAAAATCAAAGCATCATTTTATGGAGTTCCCATAATTACCATAGCGAATGACGTGCCGATGGAGGAAAGCCTCCGAAAAACGTATGTGGGTTCTAATCAATTTATGGCGGGACAAATGATTGCGAACAAATTGGTGGCGGATATGGGACCATCCGGAAGAGTCATCCTCTTCTATGACAACCAACATGAGTTTTATCAAGAAGAACGATTGAAGGGAATAAAAAAAATAACGAAGGATTACCCCAACATAGAAGTGGTTGAGGCAGAAACAGCCCAAACGAGAGAACAGGTCTTTGCTACGACACAAAATGTGCTCAATCAGGTTCCAGATGCTGCGGCATTTATCGCTGTTAATGCCAATTTAGCTGGACCAATGATCAAAGAAATAAGTAAGCGTTTTCAAGTGAGGCCATTGTACATTTATTCCTTTGACGATGGTCCAGAAACACGATCGCTTCTTATGCAAGGGAAGCTGGACGGAATTATTGAGCAAAACCCAGAGTTGATGGGGAAATGGAGTGTTCAACGACTAATCGAATGGCTAAATGGACAGACTGTTCCACTAGATATGGATGGTTATTTTACAGATATTCAAATAACGGAAGAGATGAACTTCTAATGAATAGTATTCAGCGAAAGATTCTCATGCTTACTACTATTATATTGGTGTTTATGTCGATAATTTGGATAGCGCTCACATATTACAATTATCAAACAAATAAGCAATACCATGGCATTCTTCAACGTTATTTAATCATGAATGAAGTCACTAGTGCCAGTCAGCAAGCGATTACAGACCTAAATAATTTCTTACTTGACCCCTCGGAACGGAAGTTAGAATTCTTAAATGAAAGTATGGACGAGATTAAAAACGCAAAAATAGAGGTGTCCAAGCTTCAAAACGTAGAAAATAATTTTATATTAACAAATTATGTTCATTTAATTGAAAGCTTCATTGAAACAACCGATCGCTTGATGTTGTTTCATAGTGAAAATGAAACAGAAGCGTCACAAAAAGAGTTTGCGGAAGTAACACGTATTTCCAATTATATTTCAGAAATGACCCTCACTTTGTTAGACAAAGAGTTAAAAACCTACGACCCTTTTTACCGGGGTCTAATTGAACAATCTCGGGAAGTCTTGGAGTTTGGATTGTGGTTGACCTTACTCATTATGCTCTTGCTTCTCGTCACTTCCTATTGGTTCTCGTTAAGTATAACTAGGCCAGTATTGAAACTAACAAAAGCGGCAAATCATTTGTCAAAAGGACGATTTGATTTACAAATCAAGGTAGAGACAAATGATGAAATAGCTTTTCTTGCAAAAACATTTGATCGCATGAGACTTAATATTAATGATTTGATTTTTGAAATGAAGCAAAAAGCCTTGTTAGAAAGAGAGTTACAACAGAGTAAAATATTATTACAGGAGAGCCAATTTCTTAGCTTACAAAGTCAAATCAATCCGCATTTTTTATTTAACACGCTCAATACACTTTCCAAAAAGGCGTACCTTGAGGGATCGAAAGAAACGAGTGAATTACTAGTAAGTGTAGCGGGGATTTTGCGGTACAACTTAAAGCAGTTAGACCGATCGGTTACACTCCATGAAGAAGTTGTAGTGTTAAAGCAATATATGGATATTCAGAAAGCAAGGTTCACCGATCGACTTCAAATACATTTTGAAATTGATGAGTCTTGCCAGAATGTTCAGATTCCATGCCTCACATTGCAACCAATTATTGAAAATGCAGTTATTCATGCGGTCGAGCCACAAGTAGACGGAGGCGTTATCTGGTTTCGAGTGATCGATGGCGGACAGGAAACCATCATCGAAATAGAGGACGACGGAGTCGGAATGACAACGGATAAAATTAATCGAATTCTCCAAGAAAAAAGCGTCCAAACAGAGGGACATTCTACAGGAATTGGCTTTCCAAACGTTGTAAAGCGACTGCGACTTTTCTGTGGATATGATGATGTTATTCAAATTATCAGCAAAGAAGGTAGCGGGACAAAAGTGGTGATTAAACTAAAGAAGCAAGGAGTGATGAAGGTTGGTTAAGCTCCTAATCGTAGATGATGAACAAATTGAACGTGAAGGAATGCAAGCAATTCTACAAATGGGCTTTCCAGAGATGATTATAAAGCAAGCAAAAAATGGACACTTGGCGGTAGATATGGCATTAACATACCATCCTGATCTGATATTAATGGATATAAAAATGCCTGGGATGAACGGTTTAGAAGCCATTGAAGTCATTAGTGCGAGGGATTCAACGATTCAATTCATTATGGTTACGGCGTATGATTCCTTTGATTATTTGCGACTTGCTATGAATTTTGGGGTGAAGGACTATGTACTAAAACCAAGTAGACCAAGCGAAATCGTGGAGATTGTTGGGAAAGTAGTGGAGAAAATTAAAGAAGAAAAACAACGTCAGGAAAAAATGAAACTTCAGCAAGAAAAAACGCTAGCCTTGGTCGAAACAGATGTCGTAACTCAACTATTATTCGATCATGTTCATGAAGTTCATGTAGACATGCTCATGGAGATGCTGGATCTTCCTGTGAAAAGTGAAATGTTTGTCCTGCTTGTGGTAATTCCAGTAGGATCAGAAAACATCTATTCTGCAGTTAAAGAAAAAGTAAGTCAAACGAAAAGTGGGTGGGTTGGGGCAGTATATGGAAGTCAGCTCCCAATAATTTTATTCCGAAATCAATCTGAATCATTCCGCTCACAAGCAACTAGGCTTGCAAGAGAGATACTTTCACTAACAAAATCAAAACCAGAAGCGGGCTGGTTTGTTGGAATTGGGAGCGAGTGTCGTTCATTTGAACACATTCGTCAATCCTATCAAGATTCTCTCATGGCGGCCATGGACACAAGCCTTCCAGTGAAATATCATTTCTACTCAGACCTCACTATCACAGGAGACGTGTGTGGTGGACAGCCAATAAAGCAAGAGCTAAAAGAGTTTTCGGAACATATTCGTCTTGGCCAATGGGATCAGGTTCGATTTAATTTGATGAATGTGATTCAATGCTATGAAAAAGAGGGAGCCAATCTTTTAAAAACTCAACAACGAGTGCAGGAAGCTCTCTGGATGGTCTCTCAAGTGATGAATGAGATGGGGGTAGAAATTGCAACGCCACTATACTCCTCACAATTGAAAGATTATCTTCAACTTATCTCTGTTACTGATCGATTACTCAAAGGTATGAAGCAGTCGTTCAATGAACATTATCACCGAGTAGAAGACGATACGATGCATAGGCTAAAGCAATATATTATTAAACATTCACAAGATGATATTTCGCTAGAAGCATTAGGGAACCAAGTGGGGTTAAGCCCAATTTATATTAGTAAAATGTTTAAGGAAAAACTAGGCGTGAACTATATTGATTTTTTAACCGAGTGCAGACTAGAAAAAGCAAAGAAGTTACTCACAGATTCTGAGAAAAGCATTAAAGAAATTACATATGAAGTTGGTTATCACGACCCGAACTATTTTAGTAAAGTATTCAAAAAAATGGTTACGGTTACACCAAAGGAATATCGGAAATCACTCCTTGTAAAAATGGAAGGATAGTCGGTTTGAATACCTTATAGGAAGAGGGGGACTAGATGAGAAGAAAAAGAATCGAATGGCTGTTCATACCCTTTTTGATAGTAATTGGTTCCGTTATTGCTTCTTGTGAACAATTGAATGAGCCCCTCATTCCCATTCAATCACAGGATGAAACGACTCCGGAAGAAAAAATTAAAATAGGATTCTCGATGGACACGTTAGAAGAGGAGCGGTGGCTGAGAGACAGAGACTTGTTCAAAGAGGCAGTGAATCAACTGGGTGCTGAAGTGAAGATTCTGGCAGCGTATGGAGATGATGCTCTCCAACTTACTCAGGCAGAGACCTTAATCAACGACGGGGTGGACCTTCTTGTAATCGTTCCCCATAATGCAGAGGCAACTGCAGCCATTGTTCACAAAGCTCATTTGGCTGGAATAAAAGTTGTTTCTTATGATCGACTGATAAAAAATGCGGATATCGACCTGTATATTTCATTCGATAATGAAAAAGTGGGAGAACTTCAAGCAACAGCGATCACTGACCTCGTCCCCAAAGGAAAATATGTCTATATTGGTGGAGCTGAAACAGATAATAATGCTCATCTGTTTAAAAAAGGGGTTTTTAATGTTCTCCAACCGTTTATAAATAACGGAAATATATCCATCGTCTATGATCAGTGGGCCGAAAACTGGACACCTACGAGCGCTTATCAAAACATGAAAGCCGCTTTACAAGCAAACAATAATCAAATCGACGCTGTTATCGCTGCCAATGATGCCACCGCAGGGGGTGTCATTCAAGCTCTTGAAGAACAAGGACTTTCTGGTAAAATTCCCGTTGCCGGGCAAGATGCTGAACTGACAGCAGTGCAAAGGATTGTTGCCGGTACTCAATCTATGACCGTCTATAAGCCGATTAATACATTGGCAGAGAAAGCAGCAGAGTTAGCAGTGAAGATGGCGAAGGGGGAACACATCAGTACGGAAAGAACAGTAAACAACGGGAAAATCCAAGCCCCTTCTGTGTTGTTGGCACCCATTGCAGTCGATCAATATAATCTTAAGCAAACAATTATTCAGGATGGGTATCATACGTGGGATGAGGTTTATTAACCAATAGTTCTTTCAACTTATTATGTAATGAAATTTAATAGAAGTCATTTGAAAGGCTATTATAGTTAAATTAAATATTTTTCGAAAAAGGATTGAATCCTAACCCATTTACAGGTAGAATAATAAAAAATTCAAATAAATTAAAAGTAAAGATAGGATCAAGTAGTTTTATATCTCACTGTCACAGAGATCTGATGGTTGGTGAAAATCAGAACAAAGATAAGAACGAATTACATCCTTGAACTTTCTTTGTGAACTAAAGTAGCAAAGAACGGCTAAACCGTTATTCTATTAAGTGGAAGAGTAATCTTCAATTAGGGTGGTACCGCGTAAACCACGTCCCTTTTTAGGGGCGTGGTTTTTTATTTTTTTTTAGGAGGAGAATTTATGGATCATGAAAGCAAGCTAACCGATAGTCAAAGAATCGAATTAGAAAGGCAATTTAATTTGTATAAGGTTGGAGTACAAGAAATTATTCCTGAAAAAGAATTGAAAGAAAAAATTGCAAAATCAATAATAAAGAATCAGCCTCTAAAAATAAAATTAGGTGTAGATCCATCAGCTCCAGATGTCCATTTAGGTCACACGGTCGTATTAAATAAACTTAAGCAATTTCAGGATAATGGCCATATCATTCAATTAATCATTGGTGACTTCACAGGGAAAATAGGAGATCCAACTGGGAAGTCTTCAGAAAGAAAGCAATTAACAGACGCAGAAGTTAAACTTAATGCAAAAACCTATTCCGAACAATTTGGTAAGGTGATAGATATGGAAAAAGTAGAGTTATTCTATAATTCCAAATGGCTAACCCCCCTTAACTTTGAAGACATCATCCATCTTGCTTCGAAGATAACCGTCGCTCGATTAATAGAGAGAAACGACTTCTCTAACCGAATTTCTGTAGGTAAACCGATTTCACTGCATGAATTTTTCTACCCCTTAATGCAAGGCTATGACTCTGTTATCTTAGAAAGTGATATAGAAATAGGTGGAACAGATCAGCATTTCAATGTATTAATGGGAAGACATCTTCAAGAACACTATGGAAAAGAAAAGCAAGTTGTTCTGATGTTACCTTTAATAGAAGGTCTTGATGGTGTAGAGAAAATGTCTAAATCTAAGAATAACTATATAGGTGTTGAAGAAGAACCGAGTCAAATGTTTGGAAAAACCATGTCTATTCCAGATGAATTGATAACCAAATACTTTGATCTATTAACCAATTTAACAGTAGAAGAAAAACAAATAATTCATAACGATCTATCAGAAGGAACACTGCACCCAAGAGATGCCAAAATCCACCTCGGTAAAACCATCGTGACCATGTATCATGGAAGTGAGGCAGCAAAAAGAGCCGAAGAAAACTTTAAGGCTGTCTTCCAAAAAGGAGCCATTCCCAATGACATTGCAGTGGTAAAGTGGAGGGGTGGGAATAAAGTGTTAGTGACTGAGTTACTTTTTGAAGTAGGAATGCAAAGTTCAAAAAGTGAAGCAAGAAGGATGATTCAAAATGGTGGAATCAGAATAAATACTGAAAAAGTAACGGATGTGAATTTAACAGTCGATGTTACAGAAGGTATGATTCTTCAAGTTGGAAAAAGAAAATTTATTAAACTGGAAATAGAGAAGAATTAAGTTTCTTTCAATGAACAGGTGCTTTCTATTAGAGAGTTAGTACCTGTTTCGATTTAATGTTTATTACAAATCGATTTAAGAGCTAGAGAAATTTTCTTAGTAGATTATCTCATCCCACCAGAATTTGATTAGTGAATTCCCTTCTTGGAGCTATTTGAATGAAGCTGATGCCAACACATTGAAGGTGTTCAAGGCGTCTTGTTCTTCTTAAATTTTGGATATGCCTTTATAGTACCTGAGGAATTGTTTCTCATGATGGGCTGGTGGATAATGTTGATTGCTCTCTTATTTTCCGACAAATCATATATCATTCTAATCAACAAGAGACTTGACCAACAAATACCTGCCGTTTTTCCTCTTAAAGCCTGCTTTTTCTACACATTCATTGAATCCTATCAAAGTAAAAAGGGAAAATGTACATAAATCCAGAAAGTCGTGCGCAAAGGAGAAGAAGTCGTGCGCAAAAATGGAAAAAGTGGTGCACAAACAGGAGAAAGTCGTGCGAAAAAAAGGAAGATGTGAATAAAGTATAGGAAAAGAGCCTTTTGATAAATGGATTGATTAAAACAAGCTCTTTAATTTTTTTAGGGTAAAAGTCATTAGCATTGCATTAATAAACTCTATATTTGTCAAGACTTTTAGACTAAATAGTTAAATGGATTTTACTGTTAATTATGGTAAATTTAAGTCTTTATGGACATAAAAAAATCCCTTATAATTAGGTTTGGTCGTTCTCATCCAAATCCCTAATTATAAAGGAGATATCCATGGACAAGAATACCACAAAATCCACAATAAGTGAACTAGTAAATGTTTTAGACGAAAAGAAATTTTTACAGATTATTAACGTGCCCGATGTTGATCGTTATGTCAAAAAGTTAACCACCTATAAATTTTTTCAACTCTTTCTTATTGCCCAATTGACTGATTCGAGGAGCTTAAATCGGTTGGAGAAAAAGGCAAAAAATAAGAAAGAACTACAACTTTTTATGGAGTTTGATACCATAAGCGCTTCTCAACTCTCTCGAAAGCAGGGTTGGCCGTCCTGTTACCTGCGACGCACTCCGATCGGTCACAAATGGAGGAACTAATCGAGATCGATCCCGACGCCATTCAATTATTTGACCGAGGGTATAATGACTATAAACAGTATGATCGTCTTTCTAATCATGATGTTCGATTCATCACTCGATTAAAGAAAAATGCTAAGATTGAAGTACTGAATGAACAAGCGCCCGATCCAGAAAATCATATTTTTCAAGATCAAGAAGTCTATCTAGGTGATGATCAAAATGACACGAAGATGAAAAATTCCTTGCGTCTTATTCGAACCAAAGATAGCGAACAAAACGACATCATCCTCCTAACCAACTGCGTCGATTTATCGGCTAAAGAAGTGGGTGACTTGTATCGCTATCGTTGGAGAATAGAGACCTTTTTTAAATGGATGAAACAACATCTGAAAATCAAAACGTTCTATGGAAAGAGTCAAAATGCTGTTTATACTCAAATTTGGATCGCTTTAATTTAATTTCGCTAGGTTTAAACTCATATTTGTCGTAAAACTGAGAAAGGTATCTTGCAAAACTAAAAGTCTAC
>NZ_JAYKTS010000029.1:0-6987 GCF_037024155.1 Bacillus sp. 2205SS5-2 | reverse complement strand
GCCGTCCTGTTACCTGCGACGCACTCCGATCGGTCACAAATGGAGGAACTAATCGAGATCGATCCCGACGCCATTCAATTATTTGACCGAGGGTATAATGACTATAAACAGTATGATCGTCTTTCTAATCATGATGTTCGATTCATCACTCGATTAAAGAAAAATGCTAAGATTGAAGTACTGAATGAACAAGCGCCCGATCCAGAAAATCATATTTTTCAAGATCAAGAAGTCTATCTAGGTGATGATCAAAATGACACGAAGATGAAAAATTCCTTGCGTCTTATTCGAACCAAAGATAGCGAACAAAACGACATCATCCTCCTAACCAACTGCGTCGATTTATCGGCTAAAGAAGTGGGTGACTTGTATCGCTATCGTTGGAGAATAGAGACCTTTTTTAAATGGATGAAACAACATCTGAAAATCAAAACGTTCTATGGAAAGAGTCAAAATGCTGTTTATACTCAAATTTGGATCGCTTTAATTACCTATTGCTTACAGGTTTTATTGAAACTGAAATTACACCATGAGGGACCTTTACTAGATATTAAAACCACTCTCCAGGACCTCCTTTTTGATCCAATAGAAGAGTTTATTCGCTCTCTCTTTCGAAAACCTACGAGAGATTCAAAAGGTCGGAAGAAGTATGACTGGGAAAAGGATTTTCAGTTCATTGTCCAAGCAGTTCGAGGGAGGCGAGGTGGTGCATTTAGATTCCTTAACCTACGACCCGATGTTCTAAAACGTTCAAACTGACAATAATTTACAAAATGTGGATGAGGGCTACCAAACAGAGCCACTCAGCCTTTTTTCCATAATGAAGAAAATTATTTTTCTGAAAATTAAGCAAATTAAACATTTGGAAAATTTTAGTTGTTTGACAAACTTCAAAAATTTTTATGCAATGCTAATGCGAGATACCAGTAAAAGCAGGTCATAATCTTACAAAAATTAGAATTCAGGCTTTTTCGTTACCAAAAACTTATATTTTTAGTAATGAGCTAACGTATCAGACTATCCCCTTGTTGCAACAAGGTTGAATGATTTCCAAATACCGTTTTAAAAAAAGAAAACAGGTTGAAGTAAAATACAGCATCTGACCCATTTTACATGTATCTCGGCTGAACCCCAGGATAATGCAGATATATCCTTATCGTTGTTTAATCATAGATTATTAATCAATATTGTAGCTTAACGTTGTAAATTCGCATTTACGGGACTGGACCCCATATAGGCTTAGTGACAGGGTAGCTGCTATGAACCGCAAAGTAATTAACTATTTGGGAATGATTTAAGGACAAATGGTCCTTTTCTTGAATAACTATATTGTCGTTCAGATTTTCTATATCTACTTATAAAAATTGTCTACAGTCCAGTGTTGCTAGAACACCCTCACTCATTAACATAGATACATATATTGTTACTATTTTCCTAATTTTAGCACACTATAAAAAATCCCCTTTAGACAACCATGTCAAAGGGGGAAAAACGGTGCAACTTTATTATAAACGGTTAAACTTTGTTTTAAGGCCACACTTGGCTACTCTACTTTGCGGTCTACAGCAAGAACCCTGTCACTAAGCCTATAAAAATAGATTTGGAGGGGATGAAGATACCCTAAGAAGAAGAGTCGAGAATTATCTTGTTAGTAACGTTATTCTCACTCCTGTTGTTCATCAAATGAGAATAAAATTCATAGAATCTTTTGACATTCCACCTTATACAGAGGGAGAAGGGAAATTGATTGCGAAAGCCTTTTGTGATACGCTACTGAAGCTAATAGAAAAGGAAAATCCCTAAAAAAAATACCCCAGTTATCTTGTCTATAAGAGAGATAACTGGGGTATTTTCATTTGAACAATCTCAATACCTTAACGTATGTTTTCCGGAATGTTCGTTAGACGCCATGTTAACAAATAAATCTATTCAATTATTCTAGTTTTAACATGATCTCCCCGTCTCTTGTCTTAAAAACAACCGTTTTTTCATCTAACCATTGAGCATTGTTAAGTCCAAAAATCTCTGAAGGATCTGGTCTTCCTTCTTGATTCCGCACTGTAATATCGAAAGTTTCTGAAGTTAGTTTCTTCACCAACCCAGGAAAGGAAAGCTTTTGATACACTTTATAAAGGTAAGTAGTTTCCCCATGAGTAGCGACCCAATGTTCGATAATCACGGCTTCACTATTTTCTGGTGATGGAATCGTTTTGAAATCAGTGTCGATGGTGAAAGCTAGGCCAATGAACATGTAAATTATCAAACTAGGTATTGCAACAATGCCACCAAGGACAATCCAGATTATACGAACTCCGATAAATACTGCGAGCAAGAAGAGAATTAAGAAGTGGAGAAATAATAATATGTAGGTATAGTCATGTTTTAAAAAATGAATAAAATAATAATTGTTTTTACTTAGAACGAAAAAAAACATATCGAATATTACAAGCGAAAAAAGAAAAAATATCAAAGATAAAAATTTTTTACTACGTATTTTATTTTTCATATTGATGTCTTTGAAAAAAAATTCTATTAAATAAGCCATACTTCCTCCATTTATCCTTATTTGTCATACCTAAAATCATAGCATAATTTAGATAGTAACACCTCAATGTTGAACCTTTCGAATGAAATACTCCTGTTTTTTTCACCGATGATACTAGGGTGCAAAACAGCACCAAAACAACACCAATTTTGACTCCTACTTTTCCCAAAATAATTAGTACGCTTATCTTAGGAAGAAATTTTCCTGGGATAAGCGTCGTTCCCTTATCAATAACGTACTCGACCTACCTAAAGAGGGGAGTGTTTGTCTGATTAAGGATGAATAGTTTTCTTGGCAGCGCACTAGTTTGCGACGGGGGCGCGGGGATGAGAGTAAGATCATCTCACTATTATTTTATCAACGAAAAGATGTGATTGATTTGAATTCAGTTCAACCGATCCGAGACAAAAAGAAGATCAATGAAATGTTGATATATTTAAAATCTCAAAGTGATAGAAACTACATCTTATTTCTTCTCGGCATCAGTACCGGTTTACGTATTTCAGACATCTTAAAACTCAAGAAAAAAGACTTGGTCGGTACGCATCTGAGAATTAAAGAAACTAAGACCAGGAAGGCAAAGAAGCTAATGATTTTACCTGGGATAAAAAAAGATTTAAAGACATATTTAGAGAACTTTCTATGATGAAGACTATGTAATAAAAAGTCGAGAAGGTGTAAATAAAGCAATCGATCGCTCCACTGCTTATAGAATTTTACGAAAGGCAGGCCAACATGTCGGTCTGAGGGAGATTGGTACTCACACATGCAGAAAAACGAGGGGGTACCATTTTTATTTAGAAAGGAAAGATGTGGCCATACTCCAGAAATTCTTTAATCATTCGTCACAAGAGATCACTTTGGAGTATATCGGCATCAACCAGAACGCAAGTGACAAAGCAATGATGAAGTTCAATAACTACTGGATGAGGGATTGAAACTCTTTTTTTGCTTATCAACGCATCAAAAAAAGTGGTTGTTGCACTCGATTGTTAATCCTAAATGAGCGTAGTAATATCAAGGCTTCCAGCCTTTAGGGGAATGCAACAGAATATAAGATATGGTGCACTAAAGAGAATAAGAGAGGGTAAAAGAATGAGCGAGTATAAGTCTCATGAACAGATGGCTTTGTGGCTAGTATACTTTCGGCTTCAATTCCACATAATGTTAAAGTTTAGTTATTTATATTGCTATTGCTGAGTTTCATGGCTCCATGGTGAGAAGAGCCCAAAGCACTCCAGCCTTACCTTAAACCAAGCCAGAAGGTAAGCAGAGTGGCTAAGGTTGTACCAGTTATGAAAGCAACTCTCAACATCAGGGGCATCCAAGCGGTGACAAGGATTGCCCTACCTTCTGAAATGGTCTTCAAGGCATCAGCTTCGGCTTGAGTATAGTTTTTTTTCCTAATCATGGTGCCTATCCCCTTTCAGGTAATGAGGGGATTACTCGGCAATCTTTTTGACTGAATTCATTCTACCACATAAATTCTCCACATCACCTTACTTCTTTCGCATTTTTGGAAAAATTGTTTAACGACAATTCAACAATCATTCAGTTATTTTCAAACCAGATTAGAATTTCTCTACAATTATCATCTATTAGGCTATGTGACAGGGTGGCTGTTATAGACCTCAAAATATTTTGTTATAGAAATACCAAAGAAGCAATTTGCAGGTAGATCAACTGATGATGGTTGCTAAATACCACTGTTTTTGTAACAATTTTGCTAAATATACTTTGATCCACTTTTTTTAGTAATGGAAAATCTGGAATGACTTTACATGGATTCTTCAGAGGTATGATTTTGCTCGAAAACCGACACACTAAGGTGTTTCAAGTCGGCAGCGAGCCTATTATGCCTCACACTCCAAATCAAGGCTTGTGCAATCTGGGAATTGAGTGACTTACGATTTAGTGAACGAGGTGGCTCTATTTGAGTGACGGTATTCAGATACAGATTTTTATTTCTAAATATAACTTTGTAAGACAATGTGTATTACAGTTTATACATTATGAAATAAGTATTTCTATTTTGTAATCATAAGGTTGTTCAGTAAGTCTATGCAAAAAAACCGACCACCTGGGTAGGGTGATCGGTTTTTTTAATGTTTTTATTTATCTCTATTAAAGATTTTTCTGAAAAATAGAGAAATAAATAAAATCGATAAAAACAATATCAAAGTGCGAACAATTCTATCCTCAATGGTAATCATTATTAATAGGGCGACAGCTGCGGCAATCATTGCAACCATTAACGCCTCAAAAAAGTTGCCTTTTTTCATAATCTCATCCTTTAAAGGGCATAAAATTTGCGAAGGCTACCAAAATAGCTCACCTCTGCATAAACGGGTCTTGCTATATCATTAACAAAATATCCTACTAATGTTGCCCCAATTGTACTAGCAATTATTTGAGGTAGTGATGGGAAATAATAGCTTACAACTGCTGCTGCCGATGCCGCTGAAACTAGTATAATGGCTCCAACAGTTTTTTTACTCAGCCAAACTTCTACGGTTGTAAGATGAAAATCTACATAGTTTTCACCGTAATGCTCGTAAGGCGATGAACTAAGACTTTAAATAGATTTAGAAGTTTCTAGATCAACTTCAGAATATAATCTAATGGTATCTTCATCAAGTTGTACAAGTTTTCCGCTATTTCTTGATTCAAAAATTAATTCATTTACTTTTTTACTTGTTCTTTTAGTTGTTTCACATCATCTTGATTTGCATTTTTTACTAACGCTTTTTCGTTCACTATTTTAAACCTAGTATTTTGTACTACAACATAATCAGCAGCTAATTCTTCTAATCTATCCTTATTTACATTTGAATTTATAAGACTCATACTGTCTTCATGATAGTCATTTTGATTAGACTTGCTTGTTGAAGCATTAGCAAATGACGGCGACAGGGTCGATAAGACTAATGCAAATGAAAGAAACGTAATAACTATTTTGGTGATTTTTGATTTTTTTATTATTTCCAAACTTCTACAACTCCCTTAGTTTAGAAATCTAAATAAGTAGCAGACTCTTAAATAACACTAAAGATACTCACACCTCCTAAATAATTAGTAGAGTCACGACCAAACTCCCTTATTATACCATTGATTATTTTTACATCAATGGGTAATTTTGTTTTTGATTTTCTATTATTGTTACTTGTTCCTATATTTTGCTGAGTACGAATTTGTAAAACTAGGAGAGTTACGGTTTACGTATTAAATAATACAGTTTTGTTATCATGAATCGGTTCTGTGAAAAAGATTCTGTAAATGTCAACCCAAAAGTTGACCACCGGGAGGGTGACCGTGTTTTCTTTTTTTAAGAATATCCTGTTTTGTTCAGATTAACCTCAACAAAGATTGTAAAGTTTAAACGTTTCTTATTAGGGTTATTCACTCAATATGAGCAAATACACTAACTCTTCTATTTGATGTCTATTCTTATGTAGGCTATGTTAATTTAGGACTGTTAGGAAGAGCGTCTTCAATAAATAAGATTCTTATATTCTAGTATGAAAGTAACTACACAATGTTAAAAGACCTAACTACAATGCAATGTAGTAAGGCTTTTCTAATTAAGTCAGAATAAAACTCTATATTATCTCTATACAATAGTAAGAATCAGCGAATGCCCGAATGAGAGATAGTATTCTAAGATTAGTATGAATCAAAATATATTAATCTAAAAAATACCATTCTTTTATTTTCTTCATATTGTTTGATGAAGGGGTAGTTTTTCCATTTTCAAATCGACTTACAGCGCTTTTGGACAAACCGATAACTTCTGATACTGCTTGAATTGTCATTTCTCTTTTTATACGTGCTAACTTAAATAATTCTGGGGTTACTTCTCTTTCAAAAGTTGTCTCTTTTTTGGGGGATTCGATTGTTTTGTTCAACTCTCTTATTACATGCCGATACTCAATGCCTGGTTGCTTCTTTTCTTGATTTAATATACTATCAATATGGTTATTATTATACAGTCTAGGAGAAGGTGAAATAATAATCTCCGCTTCTAACCAATCATTAAACCATCTTGGATTTAATGTTTGTTGCAAGTCACTAAAAGATTCATAATAATACTCTCCAATAAAATTATCTTCTTTTAATCTTTCTACAGCTTTATCAAAAGTATTTTTAATATTTGCTCCTTTTCTACTGTTAGGTTCTAATCCAATAATATTTAATAAGCCTTTTTCACTTCCTATCTTAAATGCACTGATGTTACTATCATATTGTCCCATTCTCCATTGCCAGGACAAATATCTGGCCAAGCGTTTAACATATTTTTCCAAGAGTGTTGATTAACCAATTAAATCCATTAAAAAACTACAAAAAAGGACGCCCTTTTAGTAAAATTGTTGTTACGACACAAACAATTTAAAAAGGAGCGTCCCTATGAAACAGTCTACCACTTTCCCAAATTTGATTCAAAA